>NZ_JBIWNY010000042.1:0-12154 GCF_044767465.1 Streptomyces sp. NPDC101237
TTCTCGGGCGGGGGCCGCCCCCCCCCCCGGGGGGGGGGGGGGGGGCCCCGCGGGGGGGGGGGGGGCCCCGCGGGCCCCCCCCCCCCCCGCCGCCGGACCCGGCCCGACCGCTCAGCGGACCCGGATGAAGACCACGTCGTAACTGCTGTTGGTGGTGCGGGACTTGACGTAGACGCCGTCGTTGCTGCCGTTCGGGTTGCCCGTGTTGCCCTCGACAGTGGTGAAGGAGGCCCCGGACACCGTCCGCACGATGCCTATGTGTTCGTTGCCGCCGGTGAAGTCGCTTCCGCCGTCCCAGTCGAAGGCCACGATGTCACCGGGCTGCGGGCTGGTCGTCACCGACAGGTGGTAGTTGCCGGCCCGCGCCTGCTTGACCCAGCCCGACACGTACGAGTTGCGGTAGGAGGTGGCTCCGGTCTGCTTGGCCACCCAGCTCACGAAGGTCGCGCACCAGGCGTAGTCGCTGGTGGACAGCGAGAGACCCACGGCCGCACCGTAGCTGTTCGCACGGGCGCTGCCCTCGACCGTGCCCACCTCGGCCTGGGCCACGTCGAGGATCTTGGCGTAGCCGCCGCCGGGCGGGGGAGAGGACGGCGGCGTCACCGCGCCGTACAGGGCTGCCTTGGTGTTCGTCCCGACGTGGCCGTCGACCGAGAGGCCCTTCTCGGCCTGGAAGTCCCTGACGGCACTGTCGGTGAGCGGACCGAAGTCGCCGTCGACGGCGAGATCGGCACCGTGGTGGTTGAGCAGGCTCTGCAATTCCGTGACGCAGCCGCTGCGCTGTCCCCGCACGATCTCGGCGGGGCACGAGGACGAGGTGAGGTTGATCGGCGCGGGCGCGCCGCTGCCGCCGCCACCGCCGATGTTCGCGTACAGGGCGGCCTTGGTGTTCGGGCCGACCTGGCCGTCGGCGGTGAGACCGTTGGAGGACTGGAACGCCTTCACGGCCGTCAGGGTCTGAGGGCCGAAGCTGCCGTCGACGTCGACGCTCTGGCCCTTGCCGTTCAGCAGGGACTGCAGCGTGGCGACGCAGCCACCGCTCTGCCCCTCCACGATGTTCTCCGGGCAGGACGACGACCTCAGGTCCAGGCTCGTCGACGGAGACTCGTCGTCGTCGTACAGGGCGCGCTTGGTGTTGGCGCCGACCTGGCCGTCGGCGGTCAGGCCGTGGGAGGCCTGAAAGCCGCGGACGGCACTCGCCGTGCCGGCACCGAAGTCGCCGTCCACGTCGACCATGTAGCCGAAGTGGCCCAGGAGTCGCTGGAGTTCGGTGACACAGCCGCCCTTGTCCCCCTGGACGACGTTCGCCGGGCACGAGGAGGACTGGAGGTTGATGGCCGCGGGCGCCGTGCCTGCGGTCGCGTACAGCTTGCTCTTGGTCTGCGGGCCGACCCGCCCGTCCACGGCGATCGCGGTGGCGGCCTGGTACTCACGGACGGCGTAGAGCGTGCTCGACCCGAACTGGCCGTCCACGGCCAGACCGGCGCCGTGCGCGTTGAGGAGGTTCTGCAATTCGGTGACGCAGCCGCTCACTTGGCCCTGCACGATCTCCGTGGGGCAGGACGCGGAGGTCAGCTTGATCGCGACCGGTGCCGCGCTGGCCGGGCCGGCACCGAGCACGATGCCTGCCGAGACCAGGGCGGCGGTGGCGGCGAAGGTCCCGATCCGGATCCGCCACGGCGTTCCGGTGCGGGATTTGCCGCGGTGCCGTGTTCTCTCGTCCTCGGTGGAAACGAGGGATGCGAGTCTTCCCATGGTGGCGAGGTTCTCCTTCGGATGGCTGGAGCGTCGTCGGACGATGCGTCGTGCGGCAGGAGGACGCCTCGCACCTCGGCGTGACCGTGGTCCCGAGGTGGGACCCGGTCCGGGCGGCGAGCGGGAACGCGGATCCCCGGTCCGTCCTGGGCGGGCGAGGACGGACCGGGGTCGCTCACTCAAGAGGCGGGCCGGGCCGGCCGATCGAGTGCTGGGGCGGACGGATCAGGCGGCGAAGCGCTTGAACGCCGCCTGGGTGCCCGCACCGGCGACGCCGTCGATCGCACCCGTGTAGCCGTAGTCGGAGGCCAGCAGACGCTGCAGCGCCTTGATGGTGTTGGTGCCGGGGTCGCCGTCGATGGCGCCGGTGTAACCCCAGTACGTCTTCAGGCAGCGCTGGAAGGCCTTCCAGCTGTTGGTGCCCAGCTGGCCGTCGATGCTGTCGGTGTAGCCCCAGTAGTCCGCGAGGAACTCCTGGACGTTCTTGGCCTCGGCGGTGTTCAGACCGAAGTTCTGCGTCGTGGCCACGGCGGCCGGCTGGGCGGCCACCGACGTGTGCGCGGCGGTGGCGGGCGCCGCGTAGCTCGTGCCCGCGATCGCCACATTGCCGGCGGCGAGGCCGGCGATGGTGATGAGGCCGGCGATGGTCCTGCCCAGAGCGTTCGGTCGCATGCGTTCCTCTTTCGGTCGTGGGTCGGCACCTGTCCCGCTCGGCGGGCAGGTGGCGAGACCAAAGGTGCAGGGCGCCGGGCAGCGGTGGCCACGGCTGCGCGGCAAGTGGCGGATTTGCGGGACGATCACTCCGCTGACCTGCGGTGGCATCGTCGGGTGGGACGGTGTCGCGGGACGCTCGTATGGGACAGCTGTGACAGATGTGGCGGGCTCATGCAGAATGCGGAGTAGCGGAGAGGACCGCGCATACGATCGTGTCCGCTTAGGGGGAACCATGCCGCGCATCAAGCCGCTGCCCGCCGAACTCGACTCCTCCGTAAGGCAGTTGGTGGTTCGGTTACGCGAGCTGAAGACTCACGGCGAGCTGACGATGCGCCGGCTCGCGGCCGGGACCGGCTACAGCGCCAGATCGTGGGAGCGGTACCTAGGGGGTACGTCGCTGCCGCCCCGGGCGGCGGTGGAGGCACTGGCCCGCATCACCGGCGCCGACCCCGTTCGCCTGCTCGCGATGCACGAGATCGCCGCCGCCTCCTGGGACGACCGGCGGGCCGAGTCCGCCGAACAGCCACGGCCCACCGAGCCCGCACCGACGGCACCGCCCGCGTCTCCCGCCACGGCGCCGCCCCCGCGCCGCTTGCCGCACATCGCCCTCACCACCGGTGTCGTTGCCCTGACCGTGGCCTTCATGGCGGCGCTGCTGCTCGTACTGCGTCTCGGCGAGGACGTCGCACCGGCGGCCGTGGCCACTTCCGCCGGCACCACCGCGACCGCGCCGCCGCACTCCTACACGTGCCGCATCACCCGTACGGACGGCCGCTGGTCGGCCGGCATCAACAACGGCCGTGACACCGAGATCAGTTACGGCGACACGGGCGCCGACGTCGCCGAGGCACAGTGTCTGCTCCGCCGCGCGGGCATCTCGCCCGGCGGGATCGACGGCATGTTCGGCCCGCTGACACTGCGGGCGGTGAAGACGTTCCAGGACCGCGCGGGCCTGGTCGTCGACGGCATGCTGGGGCCCCGGTCCTGGAAGGCGCTCCGCGGATGACGCCCGGCGCTCCCTCGCCGTCGGGCGCCCGACTGGCCGCCGTGCTGCAGGAGTTGAAGCAGCGCACCGGTCTGAGCCTGGCACAGCTCGCGAACGCGACGACGTTCAGCAAGTCGTCCTGGGAGCGATATCTCAACTCCAAGAGTCTGCCGCCGCGCAGCGCGGTCGAGGAGTTGTGCCGCCTCGCCGGCGAGGACGCCGACCGCGCGCTGGCACTCCTGGAGATCGCCCGGACGGATCGGAGGGTGGCCGGCACGCCGACGCCGGACCGGCGGCCGACCGACACCTCGCCCGACACCGACCCGTCCGACGCGGCCCCGGGCCCTGCGGGTGAGCCCCAGGACCAGAACCGGTCGCGCGCGCCCGACGGCGAAGCGGATCAGGCGGTCCCCACGCGCGCCGACGCCGTCCGCCTCGTCCCGGCCGGGCACCGGCAGGCAACCGTCCTCACCGCCCTCGCGTCGGCCTGCGCCGTGATCCTGGGAGCGCTCGTGCTCACGCACCTTCCGCCCTCCCGCCCCAAGGAGACGTCAGTCGCCGCCACGCCGACTTCCGCCACCGGAGCGCGCTGTCGGCACACCGCCTGCCAGGACAAGGACCCGATCACGATGAACTGTGCCGCCGGGCCGATGACCCTGGCCGAGCACGAGACGGCCACGGGTGCCTGGATCCAGGTCCGCTACAGCCCGGAGTGCGGGACCAGTTGGGCTCGGATGTGGGGCGCGGCCCTCGGCGACGGCGTCACGATCAGGGCGGGCGGCCGGGACGGCGCCGTACGGTCCGCCCGGGTCACCAGTCGCGGCGAGGCGGACACGTACGTCCACACCCCGATGAGCGGGGTGAGTCCCTCGACCTCCGTGCAGGCCTGCTTCCGTCCCGCGACGGGCGGCAGGAAGGAATGCATCGAGACCCGCCTGAACCGAGCCACTTCGTCGCCGTCGCGGTGACCGGGCAACGGGAGACGTCCGTCCCGCTCGCCCGCGACGCACGGCACAGGGAACTCGGCACAGGGAACTCGGCACACGGCACTCGGCCCGAACGGCCGTCGGCACCATCAGTCACGCGTCCGTGTGCGTCCCGCCGCGTGATCCGGAGGCGAAACGCGCACGGCGGCGCACACTCACACGTACTTCATGCTCCTTCGAGGATCCGGGCCGGCCGACCGTCCACCGACAACGAGCTGTACATGACGACCTTGCCCACGAGACGCTCCTCTGCTCCGGGGTGCTCCCCATGAGTGGCTTCCGAGCTGTCGTCTCCGTGGAAAGCGGGACAGCGTGAGCCCGGTGGATCCGTCACGACGCGCACCAGGAGTCCGACGGGACTACGGAGCCGACAGGGCGGCGCCCTCGGCCTTCTCCAACCAGTCGGTGTACCAGCGGGCGAACGTCACCGGCGTACCGTCCTTGTCGAGCAGCGGCGTCAGGTCCACGTCGTCCACCCGGCAGTCGGACCAGATCGTGCCACGGTGACCGCCGCTGACGATGAGCCATTCCCTCTGGGCGCAGCCCAGGTGGGAGATCACGACGGCACCGACGGTCCGTTCCGGTGCCCACATGGTGGCCTCCCACCGCTCGTCCCACGCCTCGACGGCGTCGTCGAAATCCTCGATGTCGTCGAAGTCCTCCTCCTCGGGGCGTTGGGCAAGAAGGTCGTCGAGCACCTTCTGGTCCGGGCCTTCGGCGGGAAACGGCTCGGCAAGCCTCGTCAGGTCGGCGAGGTCCGCGCCGTCGCCTTCCCAGCGCCAGCGGCCCTGCACGCGCCGAACCGGGAAGAGGCCGTACGCGGGACCGGCACCGCCCGCACCGACGTGGAGCAGAAAGGTCCGGTACTCCTCCGGCAGCCGCACGCCCGTCTGGGCTTCGAGCTCGTCGAGCTCATGTTGGGCAAGGGGGTCCTCCACGATCCATCTGTGTCCCAGCGCCCCGAACACCTTGTCGCCGGAAGGTCCGGCACCGGCCGCCACGAGCCGCCGACGTACGCCCGCCCACCGCTGATCAGTCATGCCCAGACCGTACTTGCCGGCACCGACAACAGGATCGCCGTGTCACGGGTGCGGTTCCGACGGGCTCACGTCCGGCCGCCCCCGAGGCCCCGACACAGCAGGCACGTCGTCCGGTCAGGACTTCAGCCCTCGCACCGCGGCAGCGTCATGCCCGCACGCCCGCACGCCCGCACGCCCGCACGCCCGCCCGGGCCGGGCCTCGCGTCGCGTTGTCAGTGGGGCTTGGTAGAAATGCGATCACCACCGAGCGCGTTCATTTCCGTCACAGGAGCGGCCGTATGACCATCAACGACCACCTCGCCACGTTCTGTCGGCTGCCCGCCCACACCTTCCCCGGCCCCGGTGCGCCCGCCGACAGCCTGCCGGACGCCGGTGCCGTCGCCTGGCGGATCACCAGTGACGTCTACGACGCGGACGAGGACTGGGCGGACGCGTTCGCGCGGTTCCTCGACACCGTCGACACCACCGGGGTGCGGGCGCTGATCGTCGGCGCCTGGCAGGAGGCGTACGACACCGCGCCGACCGGGATCATCGAGGCGCTGCTCGCCGCCCGGGACCGGTTCCCCGCGCTGCGCGGGCTGTTCCTCGGCGACATGGTGATGGAGGAGTGCGAGATCTCCTGGATCCACCAGACCGACGTCACCCCGCTGCTCGAAGCCTTCCCCGAGCTGGAGGAGTTCGGGGTGCGCGGCGGCTCGGGCCTGGTCTTCACCGGCCTGCGCCACACCGCGCTGCGCAGCCTGACCATGGAGAGCGGCGGCCTGCCCGCCCAGGTGGTGCGCGGAGTGAGCGCCTGCGACCTGCCCGCCCTCACCGACCTCGACCTGTGGCTGGGCACCCCCGACTACGGCGGCGACAGCGAGGTGTCCGACCTCGAGGGCATCCTGTCCGGCACCCGGCTGCCGAGCCTGCGCCGGCTGGCCCTGCGCAACAGCGAGATCCAGGACAAGGTGGCCGCCGCGGTCGCCGACTCCGCGGTGCTCGGCCGACTGGAGGTGCTGGACCTGTCGATGGGCGTCCTGACCGACGAGGGCGCCACCGCGCTGCTGAACGGCGGGCCGCTCACCCACCTGAAGAAGCTCGACCTCCACCACAACTACCTGACCGGCCCGCTGCGCGACCGCCTCCGCGGCGCCCTGGAACCGGCCGGCGTCGAGGTCGACCTGGACCGCGACGACGCCGACGAGGACAAGGAAGACGACGGCACGGTGTGGCGGTACGTCGCCGTGGGCGAGTGACCGGCGTCCCCGCGCCGGCCGCCGCCGCGCGGTTCGCGGTCGTCGGAAACCCCGGCAACCGCCGGGTCACCCTGTTCACGGACGCCGTCCACGCGGCCGGGCTGCCCGCACCGCGGGTCGTCGCCTGGGCGGACGTACTGCGGTCCGGGGGAGCGGAGTTCACCGCCGATGAGATCGTCCGGATCGACTCGCCCGGTGAGGACGCCGAGGTCGACCGGCTGCTGCGGGGCCCCGGGGAGCCGACCCGGGTGGCGGGCTCGGCCCGCTGGTACGCCGGGTTCGTCGCCGCCCTGGACACCCTGCGCGGCGGACTGCGGCTCGACGGCCCGGACGAACTCGCCGTGCTCTTCGACAAGCGCCGCTGCCACGCCGTACTGGACGCGGCCGGCGTGCCGGTGCCCGCCTCGCCCACCTCGGGCCCCGGCGCGGCTCCGGTGCGCGGCTGGGACGACGTACGGGCACTGATGCGCGAGCACCGGATGCACCGGCTGTTCGTGAAGCCCGCGCACGGCTCCTCCGCCTCCGGCGTCCTGGCGCTGGAGGCGGCGGGCGGCGGCCGGATCCGGGCGACCACCTCGGTGGAGCGCGCTGCCGACGGCACGCTCCACAACTCCCTGAGGGTCCGCCGCTACACGCGGGAGGCGGACATCGCGGCGATCGTGGACGCGCTCGCGCCGGACGGTCTGCACCTGGAGCGGTGGCTGCCCAAGGCCTCGCAGCAGGGGCGCACCGCCGACCTGCGGGTCGTCGTGGTCGCCGGACGCGCCACGCACGCGGTCGTGCGCACCAGCCGCTCACCGCTCACCAACCTCCACCTCGGCGGCCGCCGCGGCGACCTGGACGAGGCACGGGCCGCGGTGACTGCGGCCGGCGCCCGCTGGTCCGACCTGCTCGGAGTCTCCGAGCGGGCCGCCGCCTGCTTCCCGCACACCCTGTGCGTCGGCGTCGACCTGCTGCCGGCCACCGGCTGGCGCCGCGCCGCGGTCGGCGAGGTGAACGCCTTCGGCGACCTGCTGCCCCGGCTCACCGGACTGCCCGGCAGCGGCGCGGAGGGCCAGGACACCTACGCCGCCCAGGTGACGGCCGCACTGCGCCGCCACCACCCCCGCACACCGCCCCACCCGCAGAAGGAAACACCCCATGCCCTCGCCCGCCCCGGCCGCTGAGCCGGACATGAACGAGGTGGTCGGCAGCCACGACCTCCTCCTCGTCACCCTCGACACCCTGCGCTACGACGTGGCCGCCGAGCTCGCCGCCGCGGGCCGCCTGCCCCACCTCTCGCGTCATCTCCCGGGCGGCGTCTGGGAGAAGCGGCACGCCCCGGGCAGCTTCACCTACGCCTCCCACCAGGCGATCTTCGCCGGCTTCCTGCCCACACCGGCCGCGCCCGGCCCGCACCCCCGGCTGTTCGCGGCGAGCTTCGCGGGCAGCGAGACCACCGCTCCCGGCACCTTCGTCTACGACACCCCCGACCTGGTCTCCGGTCTGGCGAAGGCCGGCTACCGCACGGTGTGCGTCGGCGGTGTCGGCTTCTTCAACCGGCAGGGCCCGCTGGGCTCGGTGCTGCCCGGCCTGTTCGACGAGGCGCACTGGGAGCGGGAGTTCGGCGTCACCGCCCCCGACTCGTTCGAGAACCAGATCGACCGCGCGGAGCGGACCGTGCGCGAACTCCCCGACGAACAGAAGCTGTTCCTCTTCGTCAACGTTTCCGCGCTGCACCAGCCGAACTGGTTCCACCTGCCCGGCGCCACCCGCGAGGCCGGCGACAGCCGAGCCACGCACGCCGCCGCCCTGGAGTACGTGGACCGGCACATCGGCCGGTTGTTCGCCGCCGCCGGCAGCCGCCGCCGCTGCTTCGCGATCGTCTGCTCCGACCACGGCACCGCCTACGGCGACGACGGCTACACCGGCCACCGCCTCGGCCACGAGTCCGTGTGGACCGTGCCGTACGCCCACTTCTTCCTCGACCCGGCGGAGACCGTCCGATGACCACCGCGACCACGGCGAGCCCCTACCAGAGCTACGTCTACGCCTATCCGCACAAGACCGCCTACCGCCGCCTGCCCGACCGCCCCGCGCTGCGCGACCTGTGGGCGGACGAGCCGAAGGACGCGCTCTCCCTCTACCTCCACATCCCGTTCTGCGAGGTCCGCTGCGGCTTCTGCAACCTTTTCACCCGGATCGGCGCCCCCGACGGCCTGACCGGCGCCTATCTCGACGCCCTGGAACGCCAGGCAAGAACCGTGCGCGAGGCACTGGGCGACGACGGCCGGGTGCGGTTCGCGACGGCCGCCTTCGGCGGCGGCACCCCCACCTTCCTGACCGCCGCCGAGCTGAGCAGGCTCTGCGACATCGCCGAGCACCGGATGGGCGCCGACCTGAAGGCCGTACCGCTCTCCGTGGAGGCCTCGCCCGCCACCGCGACCGCCGACCGGCTCACTGTCCTCGCCGAGCGCGGCACCACCCGGCTCAGCCTCGGCGTGCAGAGCTTCGTCGACTCCGAGGCACGGGCGGCCGTACGGCCGCAGCGCCGCGCCGACGTGGAGGCCGCGCTGTCCCGGGTCCGCGAGGCGGGCATCCCCGTCCTCAACATCGACCTCATCTACGGCATCGACGGCCAGACCGAACAGACCTGGCTGCGCTCCCTGGACGCGGCCCTCGCCTGGCGGCCGGAGGAGCTCTACCTCTACCCGCTGTACGTCCGCCCCCTGACCGGGCTCGGCCGGCGCACCGGCACGGACGACGACCCGCAATGGGACGAACAGCGGCTGCGCCTGTACCGGACGGGCCGCGACCACCTCCGCGCGCACGGCTACACCCAGCAGTCCATGCGGATGTTCCGGCGCGCCGACGCCCCGCCGCAGAGCGCCGACGACTACGCCTGCCAGACCGACGGCATGATCGGGCTGGGCTGCGGCGCCCGGTCGTACACCGCGGACCTGCACTACTCGTTCGACTACGCCGTCGACATGCACGAGATACGCGGGATCATCGACGACTACGTCTCCCGTCCGGCCGGGGACTTCGCCCGTGCCGAGATCGGCCGCCGGGTCGACGGGGACGAGGCACGGCGCCGGCATCTGCTCCAGTCCCTGCTCCAGGCGGACGGACTGCGCCACGACGCCTACCGGGCCCGCTTCAACACCGCCCCGGCCGCACACTTCGGTGCTGAACTGGACCGGTTCGCGGACCGCGGCTGGCTCGCCGACGACGGCACCGTGCTGCGCCTCACTCCCGAAGGCCTCGCGCACTCGGACGCGATCGGCCCCGAGCTGTTCTCTCCCGCCGTCCGGGCCGCCATGGCCGGCTACGAGCGGAAGTGACCGCGCCGCCATGGACCTGACCCTGCTCTACCGCGGCCCGCTCGCCTCCTGCGACTACGACTGCCCGTACTGCCCGTTCGCCAAGCGGCGCGACTCCACCGAGCAACTGCGCGCGGACCGGGCCGCGTTGGAACGGTTCACGGAGTGGGCAGGGGCGCAGACCGAGGACCGGCTGTCGATCCTGTTCACGCCCTGGGGCGAGGGGCTGGTCCGCTCCTGGTACCGGCGGGCCCTCGTGGAACTGTCCCACCGGCCGCACGTGCGCCGGGTGGCCATCCAGACCAACCTGAGCTGCCGCACCGACTGGCTGGCCGACACCGACCCCGGCACGCTCGCTCTGTGGTGCACCTACCACCCGGGCCAGACGCCCTACGACCGGTTCCTCGCCAAGTGCCGTGACCTGGCGGCGCGCGGCGTCCGGTACAGCGTGGGGATCGTCGGCCTCGCGGACCACCTGGACGCGGCCCGGCGGCTGCGCGCGGACCTGCCGGACCACGTCTACCTGTGGGTCAACGCGGCCGAGGGCCACGCCTACACGGACGCGGAGGCCGCGGTCTGGACGGACCTGGACCCGCTGTTCCCCTACAGCCGGACCCCGCACGCCAGCGCCGGACTGCCGTGCCGGACGGGCGAGTCGGTGGTCTCCGTGGACGGGGCGGGCACGGTCCGCCGCTGCCACTTCGTCCCGGCTCCGCTCGGCAACCTCTACGACGGCTCCTACCGTGCCGCGCTGCGCCCCCGGGCCTGCCCGCTGGCCGTATGCGACTGCCACATCGGCTACGTGCACCTGGAGACGCTGCCGCTGTACGACGTGTTCGCGGGCGGGGTCCTGGAGCGCGTCCCGGCATCCCTGCCGGTCGTGCCCAGCTAGGAGCTGTCCGGCCGATCATGTGAGTGGCTAGGCCTTCACCGACTGCGAGTCCACGACCCCCGCGCTCGGCTCCGGGCTCCACACGACCGGATGGAGAACGGCCGGTCAGGCGGCCAACCCGAGGTCGACGGCGCGTGTGCTCCCACCGTCGCCGGCCTCGGGGTGTGCGTGGCACCGAACGCAGCCTGTCAGGGCAACTCCGTGTCCCAGTGGCCGAGCCCCGCCAACCGGTGTAGCGTCGTCATCAGCAGTCGTGGTTCCGAAGTCCCGTTCGCCCGTGATCGCAGTCACGGGCGTTTTTGCTGTTCAAGGCCTCTCCGGACCAGGCGATCACCTCCGGACCCCGCGCGGTGCGGGGCCCGAAAACGAGTCCCCTCGAAGGAGACAGCACATGGCTACAGGCACGGTGAAGTGGTTCAACTCGGAAAAGGGCTTCGGCTTCATCGAGCAGGACGGCGGCGGCCCCGACGTCTTCGCCCACTACTCGAACATCGCCGCTCAGGGCTTCCGTGAGCTCCAGGAAGGCCAGAAGGTGAACTTCGACATCACGCAGGGCCAGAAGGGCCCGCAGGCGGAGAACATCACACCCGCCTGACGACGCACGAGTAGGCCCCGGCCATTGCCCCGCCCGCAGGCCCGTGCGGTCCGGACGGTGGGGCACTGTGCGTCGTATGTCCAGGACCTCGGGGAGCTTCTTCCAGTCCTACCGCCGTCGGCTGCGCTGAGCGCGGCCGACGAGCGGGCGGCAGGCAGGTCCCCGATTGCCTTCCTCACCGGGCATGGCCCGGAATGCCGCGTATCGCGCTGGAACCCGGCTGCATTCAGACGACGGGCACCTCGCCGAGCCGACGGCCGTCATCGGCTTTGGTCACCAAGAGCGCAGTAGCCTCGGCGTCGGCCGGGAAGCCCGTCCACCAGGGCGGGGCGGGTGCGTGGACCCCGAAGTCGCACGGCGCGCTGCACAGATTCCGGCCGTGGACACCTCCCGAGATACCGACGCGTCCTGGATGCCGAGGCGGGACGTGCGCTTCTTCTCGTCCTGGACGGCGTTGACGAGTGCCTGGCCACCAGCAAAGGAATCGCCTGCTGTGGCACTCCAGCGACTCGACCCTCCGCGCCGGATCAGAAGGCCGTGGGGGGGGGGGGGGCACCCCCCCCCCCCCCCCCGCCCGGGGCCCGGGCGGGGGGGGGGGGGCCGGGGGGGCCCCGCCCCCCCCCCCCCCCCCCGGAACACAACACCGA
>NZ_JBIWNY010000042.1:12164-54305 GCF_044767465.1 Streptomyces sp. NPDC101237
ATTGTATGGGGGGGGGGTGCCACCCCCCCGACCCCCCCCCCCGCGCGGTGTGGGAGGGGGGGGGGGGGGGGGCCCCCCCCCCCCCCCCACGGCCTGACGGTCGACGACAGGTCACTTGGCACTCTGCTGCTCATACGCCCGCCGCCAGAGTCCGTGAACCTGAACCGTCACTCTGCCGGCGCGTTCCAGAACTCCTCGCCGCGCTTGCCGTCGCCCCCCCGTGAGTGGCGTCTACGGCGTCGTTACGGCCGTGACGGTGCCGGAGTCGAACTGGTTGATCGCCGACTGCGTGACGTCGTGGGACGTGGAGAAGATGCCCGCATCCTGCTTCGCTGCCGCCGAGGCCAACGTCACGGGCTGACCGATCGCGACATAGTTGGCGCCGTCGTAGGAGTACGAGGCGCTGAACGAGGTGCCCGATCGGGTGAGCTTCACCCAGATGGGGCGGTAGATGTCGACGCCGGCGCGGGCGTCGGTGTCCAGGTACCCGTCGCCGTCGGCGTCCCACTCGAACACGACGCCGTTGCGGGCGGTGACCGCGACGACTGCGTACCCGGCCGAACTGCCCGCCTTGGTCATGTCGTTGCGGGCCATGACCCCGGACTTGGACCAGGCGTTGGCGTCGTTGACCGACACGACCCGGGTGGACACGCTCGAGCCGGCCGCGAACGAGCCGGACCGGTAGATCGAGCCGAACTGGTCGTCGTGCTGACCGCCGGCGCCCCACACGTCGGCGCCCGCCGCCGCGATCCCGAAGTCACCGAAGCTCTGGCCGAAGTACGAGCTGACGGCCGACGCTCCGGCAGTACGGAGGCCGGGCGCGACCGGTCCACCCGACGGGCACCCGGTGAAGCCGAACTGGTTCGCGTTGAGGGACGTCCGGTACTGCGGCGCGACACCCGCCTGGCAGATCACGTCCCGTGCGCCTGCGGGCCAGTTGGCGCCGGCTACCTTCACGTTGTTGATCAGCTGATTATGGTGCGCCGCGGCGTTCGGCGTCGAGGCTCCGCCCGAGTTGTACCAGTTGTTCTGGATGAGATTGTCGCTGGTGTTGTTGCGGAGGCTCGACGCGTTGGTGAAGAGGAAGGAACCGCCCTGGACCACGTTGTTCTCGTACGTCATCGAGCGCGAGCCCTCGTCGAGGTAGAGGCCGACTCCTGAGATGTTGAACAGGTAGTTCTTGTCGACCACGGTTCCCGGGCTGGCGGAGAGGTTGTAGACCGATCCGCCGTCGGCGAAGCGCGCCTTCGTGTTGTGCACGAGGTTGCCCTCGACACGGTTGTCCTTGAGCGTGGTCGGCGTCGTGTAAAGCGGGTTCCACTTGTAGTAGCCGCGGTCCACGTAGTCGTTCGACCCTCCGGCGTCGTTGATGCCCCAGCCGTAGCCGGTGTCGATGCCGTCGTAGGGGACGTTGGAGACCTCGTTGTGCAGGATGCGGGCGTTGGTGACGTAGGTGCTGAGGATGCCGCTGTTGTCCTTGTAGTCCACCCCCACGCGATTGATCGTGTTGTTGGCGATCAGGATGTTCTGGTTGGTCATCCTCGGGTCGCTGGGGTGGTGCGCGTCAGGCAGCACGCCGCCGACCGCGACGCCGTGCCCACTGTCCTCCGTGAACCGGTTGCCGACCACGTCGATGTCGCTGGCGCCCAGCCCGACACCGGTCGTCGTGGCATTGGCGTCGTTTCCGACGCCCAGCGCCGACTGGCCGAGGTTGGTGAACGTGTTGCCGGTGAACGAGATGCGGCTGGCAGCGGAGACCTGCACGGCGGCGGGCTCCTGGTACCAGCTGGTGCGCGCTCGTTCGAACATCTCGCAGCCGCGCGAGCAGCTGGTGAAGGCGTCGGCGGGGCGGTAGTCGTAGGCGCCCTTGATGAAGAGGCCGTTCTGCTGGTCCGCGTACCCGTCGGTCGAGGGGCCGAGCCAGGAGGTTCCGGAGAACTGGATGCCCTCGAAGGCAAGACCGGTCACGGGCTTGTCGTACGTCCCGCCGATGCTGATCAGTGTCTCCAGACGGGGCAGCTCGATGTCGAGCTGGTTGGGATCGACCCCGCTCGCCGGCTTGTAGTAGAGCTTCCCGGCGTCCGGATCGACATACCACTGGCCGACCTGGGTGAGGAAGCTCAGCGAGTTGTCGAGGTACCAGGTCGGACCGGCCAGGAATGAGTTCTGGACGGTGTCCCAGCCCCACGTGTTGTTGTTCCACGCCGGCTGGGCCATCGTGATCTCGGTGGCAGTGATGCTCTGAACCGGCGAGTAGCGGTTCGTGAAGTCGCCGAGGGACTCGAACTCGATGCGCCGCTGGTCGGGGAGCGTGGCGAGGTAGCTCAGGGCCGGGTTCTTGAGGGTGAGACCCGTCGCGGTGGGAGTGACGTCCGCGTTGGCCAGGCGGATGGAGGCGCGAGGGGCGATCACGCCGTTCACGTAGAGCTGGCGGGTGTCGAGGCCACTGGGTGTATGCGCTTCCCAGATGCCTGACCCCGCCTCGGACTTGGACCAGTCGGTGACCTTCGAGGCGCCTGTGATGACGGGGTGAGCGCCCGGGGCGGCGGTCCAGTGGATGGTGTGGTCGCCGCCGTCATCGCCGGGTCCGAACCGGAGGGGCTTGGAAAGGCGATACGTGCCGTCGGCAAGCTGAACGCTTACGTCACCCTGCTTGGCAGCCGGGCCGACAACATGCTGAGCCCGCTCGAGCGAGCACGGCTGTGACTGGCTGCAGTGTCCGGAGTCTTTCCCGTCCGGCGCCGCGAAGTACACCGTCCGAGGCGCGGCTTGCGCCTGGAGGGGAACGAGCGCTGATGCGATGACGGCGCAGACGCCGAGGGCCGCAAGGGTGCCCGCCCTGCGCCTCCACCGTCTGCTCACCGAGCGTGTCGAGTCTGACGTCGATGTCATGTTCGATCGCTTCCTGTGACTGGGGCGTTGATGCCCGCCACAGGGTTAGCATACGTATGATGTTTGCCACAAGATTCGTACGATGTTTACTTGGGGCCCAGGAACTAACCTGTGCGGGCGGGGTCCGGGACCAGTCCTGTGCCGTGCAGCTCCTCCCACAGCGCCTCCGGGATCACCGCCCGATACCGCGCGACGTTGCTGCGCACATGCTGCTCGGTGCGCATCCCGGTCACCACGGAGGTGACCGCGGGGTGGCGCAGCGGGTACTGGACGGCGGCGGCGGGAAGTTCCACGCCGTGTCGCTCACAGACGGCGGCGATGCCGGCAGCGCGTTCGACGACGGACCGCGGCGCCGCCCCGTAGTCGTAGTGCGCCGAGCCGTTCGCGGCCGTATTGCTCAACAGCCCGGAGTTGTAGATCGCCGCGGCGACGACGCCCACGCCGCGGGCGCCGGCGACAGGCAGCAGGTCGTCCAGTGCCGATTGGTCGAGAAGAGTGAACCGTCCGGCGACCATCACCACGTCGACATCGGTCCGCCTCACGAACTCGGCCAGCATCGCCGCCTGGTTCATGCCGGCGCCGATGGCACCGACGACGCCCTGGTCCCGAAGCTCGGCCAGAGCGGCGATCCCGCTCGACGATGCCGCCTGCCAGTGGTCGTCCGGATCGTGCAGATAGGCGATATCGAGCCGGTCCGTCCCGAGCCGCTCCAGCGACTCCTCCACGGAACGAAGGATCCCGTCGCGGCTGAAGTCCCAGACCCGCCTCTTCGTCGCCGGGACGACGAACCCGTCGTCGTCGAGTCGGTGAGCCGTGTCCGGGCTGTCCACGAGCAGACGCCCGACCTTCGAGGAGATGACCACGCCGTGCCGAGTGGTCGCACGCAGGGCGTCCCCCAGGCGGCGTTCTGACAGTCCGAGGCCGTAATGCGGCGCGGTGTCGAGGTAGCGGATCCCTCCCTCGGCCGCAGCTTCGACGGCGCGACACGACTCTTCGTCGGTCGTCTCGGTGAACAGATTGCCGAACTGGGCTGCGCCCAGGCCCAGTTCCGTGAGCTGGTGCCCCGTACGCAGGCCCCGGACGGGCAGCGTCTCTTCCGCGGACGGGTGGTCGCGTGGCGGTTGCTTGCTGGTCACGAGGTCGAGTTCTATCACGACAGCATACGTATGATGTTTCATGCTAGGCTGCGCAACCTCCGGGGGCCGGCGCGGCCTGCGACATGGCGAGGAGGAACCGATCGGTATGTTGGCGGCAAGCTACGTGGGTGCCCGCACGATGACCGTCGAGGAGCAGGAACCGGCTGAGCCGCGTGCGGGGGAGGTCCGCATCGCCGTGGCGTACGTCGGAATCTGCGGCACGGACCTCCATGTGTTCCACGGGGACATGGAAGGCCGGGTCAGCAAGCCGGCGACGATCGGACACGAGATGTCGGGCACGGTCGTCGCCCTCGGCGCCGGCGTGGAGGGCTGGTCGGTGGGCGATGCGGTGACCGTCATGCCGCTGGCCTGGGACGGCACCTGTCCGGCCTGCCGTGCGGGAAACGAGCACATCTGCCAGAACCTGGACTTCATAGGCATCGACAGCCCCGGAGCCCTTCAGGAGTACTGGAACGTACCGGCGTCGACACTCGTGCGGCTCCCCTCGGCGATCTCGCTGCGAGACGCCGCGCTCGTGGAGCCCGTCGCGGTGGCCGTTCACGACGTACGACGTTCCGAACTCGCCGCAGGCGACAAGGCGGTCGTCATCGGTGCGGGCCCGATCGGCGTTCTGATCGCGATCGTCGCCGCCGCGTTCGGTGCCGAGGTCGTGATCGCCGAGATCGACCCGACCCGCCGGGCCGCCGCCGAGGAGATGGGGCTGACCACGCTTGACCCCCTGTCGGTCGATCAGGTCGCCTGGGTGGAGGAGTGGACGAACGGCGCCGGAGCGGACGTCGTGTTCGAAGTCTCCGGCTCGGCCGCCGCCGTGCTCGGCGCCACCAGCCTGGCGAAGGTCCGCGGCACGCTCGTGGTGGTGGCCATCCATGCGCAACCGCGACCCATCGACCTGCACCGCGTGTTCTGGCGGGAACTGAGGTTGCTCGGTGCACGGGTCTACCAACGCCGTGACTTCGAGCGCGCCATCGAGCTCCTGGCCGAGGGTGCCATCCCGGCAGGGAAGCTCATCACGGGCACCGTCCCCCTGAGAGAGGTGGAATCGGCCTTCGGCCTCCTTGAGACCGGGCAGGCGATGAAGCTGCTCGTCGAGGTGAGCGCGTCATGAACCTGTTCGACCTGACCGGGCGCCTGGCCGTCGTGACGGGGGCCAGGCGGGGAATCGGATTCGCCGTCGCCGAGGCTCTGGCCGCCGCGGGCGCCGACATCGTCGGACTCTCCGCCACCCTCGATCCGGCCTCATCGGCTATCGGAGACCGCGTGCGCGAGCTCGGCCGTGAGTTCTCGGGACACCGGGTGGATTTCGCGGACCGGCGGCAGGTGACCCGGCTCGGCGAGGAACTCGCCGCAGGCGAGCGCCCGGTGGACATCTTGGTCAACAACGCCGGGACCATCCGCCGCGCTCCCGCGGCCGAGCACCCCCTCGAATGGTTCGACGAGGTGCTCGAAGTCGATCTCACGAGCACCTTCGCGCTCAGCCAGATTCTCGGACGGCGGATGGTGGAGGCGCAGTACGGGCGCATCGTCTTCACCGCCTCCCTGCTCTCGTTCCAGGGCGGTATCAATGTGCCGGGGTATGCGGCAGCCAAGTCCGGCGTGGCGGGACTGATCCGGGCGCTCTCGAACGAGTGGGCCGGACGTGGTGTGACCGTCAACGGCATCGCCCCGGGCTACATCGCGACCGACAACACCCAAGCGCTTCAGGACGACCCCGACCGGTCCCGCGCGATCCTCGAGAGGATCCCGGCAGGGCGGTGGGGAGCAGCGGAGGACATCGCAGGCGCTGCTGTCTTCTTGGCGTCGGACGCCGCGCGCTACGTCTCCGGGGCGATCCTGCCGGTCGACGGTGGCTGGCTCGGTCGATAAGGCTCTCCCCTTGCCCTGGCCCTCAGCCGACTCGGCACGCGGCGGTCGCGGTGGGACGAGTCGGAGTCGACGCCTTCGGCCGGCGGGTCGTTCGCGACGTGCGAGAGCAAGGCGTCGGCGCAAGGGTCATCGTCGGTCCCGACGCGCCGACCGGCCCGCTCTTCCGGGAGAGGCGCACCCGCAGCCACCAGGGTGCAGGGTGCGGTCCCACCGGCGCGCGCCGGATCGGCGCGAGCCGACGACGGCCTGGCCGCCACCCTCATCCCCGCTCCCGCGGGTCACCGCCGCCGCAGCTGCCTCAGTGGTTCGGAGTTCCCGGCAGCGGCAAGGCAGGCGTCGGCATAGTCCCGCGCCGCGTTCGGGGCCGAACGGTGGAGGCTGCAGGGTCGAGAGGGGCTGTGGCACGGGGGTCTGCGGGAAAGCGGCCATGGCGCTGCCGTCCGTCACGGTCTCGGACTGCCGGAGTACGTCCCGCGCGTCGGCTGCGCTGCCAATTCGATGGCTCCCACCGGTGATTCCCGCCGGAACATCCGCTCGAGCGAGGCGGCGGGCCATAAGCCAGGGCATCGGCTGACAGGACGCATCCGGATGTACACCCCGGCCCCGCAGCCGGCGCCGTCGGCAGCGACCGGACACGGCCACTCCCCGTCCGTCACGAGCGACTCCATCGCGCGTCGGCGGGGCCCAGTTGAGCGTCTCCTGATCGCAGTCGGCTTCAGCAGGGCCGAGTTACCGAGAGAACCTGCCTGCAGACCCGAAGGCCAGGGCAATCACAAGGCCGCCGTTCGCTGCGGACCCCACAAGATCTCACCGACAGCAACTGCTCAAAGTGATACGTATCGAGCTCGTGACAAACATAATACGTATGCCCTACAGTCCTCGACGCGGAGTCGTCAACGAAGTCGACAGGACAAGGGACATCTCATGGTCGGAATCCACACAGGGGTGCGTTCGCGCCGTAGAGCATCGGCCGCCGCCGTGATGGGCGTCGCGACGGCGCTCCTGACCCTCGCCGGTTGTGGGGGCGGAGGAAGCTCGGTGAACGGGGTGTACGGCTTTCCCGAGGCCAAGCAGGAGGCCTCCTCGACGATCACCGTCTGGGTGGACGCGGACCGACAAGCTGCCGCGAAGGCGTTCCAGAAGGCGAACCCGGACATCAAGATCAAGGTCGTCACCTATGACGGGTCGGCCAACGGGTCCAACTCCTTCCGGACGAAGATGCAGCTCTTCGACCGCGCCGGCAGCGGCTGGCCCGACGTCGTCTTCTCCAGCCAGAACAACGACGCGGCGTGGGCCAGCCAGAAGAGCGGCGGCAAGCAGGCGTTCGCGGCTGTGCTGGACAAGGGCCTGGTCCCGAAGAACACGCTCGGCAACTTCACCGAAGGCTCGCTCAACCCCTGCACGGTGGACGGCCGCCTGTACTGCCTGCGCAACGACCTCGCCCAGGCGGTGCTCTGGTACAACAAGCCCCTGCTGGACAAGTTCGGTTACGCCGTCCCTACCACGTGGGAGGAGTACCAGGCGCTCGGCGAGAAGGTCGCCAAGGAGCACCCCGGCTACATCGTCGGAACGGCCGGCGACGCCTGGACGCCCGAGGTGTTCATGTGGGGAAGCAAGTGCCAGGCCAATGACGTGCCCGGCCCCAAGTCCCTCACCGTGAAGACCGACTCGAACGAGTGCAGGCGGGCGGCCTCGCTGCTCGACACCCTCCGCGACAACAAAACCGTGCCGGTGGTCAGCGTGTTCACCCCCGAGTTCCTGAAGAAGTACACGGGCAAGGTGCTGATGATGCCGGGTCCGGCCTGGTACGCCGGCGCGATCTTCCACAACCCCCAGTCGCTCAACGTGCCGGCCGGCCAGCTCGGCGTCGCCGCGCCGCTGCCGTGGAAGGGCGAGAGCGGGGCGGTGACGGGCAACGTGGGTGGCGGAACCTGGTTCGTCTCCAGCCATTCGAAGAACCTCAAGGCCGCCGAGAAGTTCGTCCAGTTCGTCACCACCGCCGACGAGTACCAGGTCGATGTCGCACCGGGCTACCCGGCCTACGCGCCCGCCGCGCAGAAGTGGGTCGCCAAGCAGGAGGCGAGCAAGTACTACGCCACCCCGCTGCAGCCGGTCGTGACCGCGGCGTCGCAGGTCTGGGACGGCTGGGGCTACCCCATGTTCAGCCAGGAGGCGATCTGGGCGAAGACGATCACCCCGGGGATCACCGGCGGTAAGTCGATCGTGGATCTGCTGCCGACCTGGCAGACGGCCATCGAGAACCAGGCCAAGGTCAACGGATACAAGGTGAACTGACATGACCCTGGCTCCTCCGGGTGACCGGCCGGCCGTTGACGCCTCCGGGCGTCGGCGGCCGGGCCGGGGCGGCGGCCGGGCGGCCGGCCGCGCCTCCGCTCGCAGTCCGATCGGCTATCTCTTCGTCTCGCCCTACGCCTTGCTCACCGTCGTCTTCGGGATCGCGCCGTCGCTCTACGCCGTGGTCCTCGCCTTCACGAACGCCGACGGCGGATTCGCCGGCCTCGACAACTTCACCACGGTCGTCGGCGACTTCCGGTTCTGGCCGGCGGTGTCCCACGTGACCGCGTACCTCGTCCTCTGGCTGCTCGGGCTGGTGGTCTTCGTCGTCGGCCTGGCGCTGGTGGTCCACGCCATCGGCGTGCGATGGGTGACCACGACCCTCCGCTTCGTCTACTACCTGCCCGGCGCGCTCGCGGGCGCGTCCAGCGTCCTGTTGTGGCTCTTCGTCCTCGATCCGACCGCGAGCCCCGTCAGCGGTCTGCTCAAGGCGATGGGGTTCGAGAGCTTCGTGCAGGTGATCCAGCCCGGCCACCTCCCGGCGATCTTCGCGATCATCGCGTTCTGGACCGGAGCCGGCGGATGGATCCTCATCATGTACGGCGCGCTCAACAACATCAGCACCGAGGTGATCGAGGCCGCACGCATCGACGGCGCGAACGCCGTCCAGATCGCGCTGCGGATCCAGCTTCCGATGCTGCGCAAGTGGGTCGCCTACATGGGCGTCATGTCGCTCGCGGCCGGCACCCAGCTGTTCGTCGAGCCGCAGTTGCTCAGCCAGGCCAGCAACGCGGTGGTGCCGAACGACTACTCGCTCAACCAGCTGGCCTACCAGTACGCCTTCCAGCAGAACGACTTCAACGGCGCGGCCGCGATCTCGCTGATCCTGCTGGTCGTCGCACTCCTGCTGTCCTGGGTGTTCGTGACCCGCGGCGGCCTGTTCGAGAAGGAATGACCATGGCAGCACTCTCCGCCGCACGCCGCCGGCCGAGCCTCAGCGGGTGGAGCGGCCGGTCCATCACAGGCGTCCTGCTCGTCGTCTTCGTCCTGTTCTTCGCCGTCCCGATCGTCTGGCTGCTTCTCGCGGTGACGAAGTCATCGAAGACGCTCGTCGTCGCGGACCCGTTCTCGATCGGGTCGTGGTCGGACTTCGTCGCCAACTGGCACCAGTTGTTCGACTTCCAGGACGGTGCGGTGACGACCTGGATCGGGAACTCCGCGCTGTACGCGATCGGCGCCCTGGTGATCACGCTTCTCGTGAGCATCCCCGCCGGCTACGCGCTCGCGCTCACGGAGTTCAGGCTCCGGCAGGCGCTGCTGGTGCTGACGCTCGTCGTCATGCTGATCCCCAACACCGCGCTGGTGCTGCCCATCTTCCTCGAACTGAACAGCGTCGGCCTGATCGGGAGCCCGCTGTCGGTGATCCTGCCCATGTCGTTCTTCCCGTTCGGCGTCTATCTCACCTACATCTACTTCTCGACCAGCATCCCCCGTGACATCCTCGCCGCCGCGCGCATCGACGGCTGCAACGGGTTCCAGGTCTTCACCCGGGTCGCGCTTCCGCTGGCCGCCCCGATCGTCGCCCTGGTGGCGTTCTTCAGTTTCGTACAGAACTGGAACAACTTCTTCCTGCCGTTCGTGATGCTGCCCTCGAGCGACGGCTATCCGATCCAGGTCGGGCTCACCTCGCTCCTGGCGTCGACCCCGGCTTTCAATCCCAGCTCCGCGGGATCCGACTCCGTCCAACTGCCCACCCTGGCGCTGGGGACGATCGTGTCGATCCTGCCCGTCCTGGTCGTCTTCCTCTTCTCCCAGCGCTTCCTGGTCGCAGGCATGACAGCCGGAGGAACCAAGGAATGACCACTCGCACCTCCAAGGAGAAACACCGCCGATGAAGATCACCGGGTACCGCAGTCTGAGCACCGTTCACGACTGGGGCAGAATCACCGGGGACGTCAACGGTGTCCAGCCCGGCAACTCCACGCCGGTCCCCGTCCTCATCATCGAGACCGACAGCGGAATCGAGGGAGTGGGCCTCGGGGCCCATGCCGACATTGCCCGCGTCTTCCCCGCGATCGAGGGCGACGACCCGCGCTCGGTCATGGCGCTCTACGACAGCATGCTCGACTGGGTGTTCAAGGCCGGTCACTCGGGATCCACCTTCGGCACCGTCGGCGCCGTCGACATGGCCCTCTGGGACATCAAGGCCAAGGCCGCCGACGAGCCGCTCTGGCGGACCCTCGGAGCCCGCGAGCGCTTCGTGCCCGGATACGCTTCCGGTCTCGAGTACGGCCTGACCGACGAGGACCTCGCGGTCCTCTACGGCCGGTTCGCGGACCGCGGGTTCAAGGCCGGCAAGCTGAAGGGCGGCCGCGACCTCGACCGCGACCTGCCCCGGCTGGAGATCATGCGCGACGTCCTCAGCCGCAACTCCCGCCGGCCGGCGCTCATGTTCGACGCCAACGAGTCGTGGAACCACGCCCAGGCGGCCCGGTATGTCGCGGCCATCGAGGAGCGCGTGGACCTCACCTGGGTGGAGGAACCGCTGCGCCGATGGGATGCGGCCGGCATGGCCTCGCTGCGCGGAAAGGTGCGCGCTGCGATCGCCAGCGGCGAGAACCTGACGGGACTGGAGCAGTACCGCCCTCTGCTCGACGCCAACGCCGTGGACATCGTGCAGGTCGGCAACGTATGGGGGATCACTCACTTCCTCCGCGTCGCGACGCTCGCCCACGCCCACGACCTGCCGGTGAGCCCCGTCGCGTACAACGCGAACCCGGTGGCGCACGCCGCCGCCGCCGTACCGAACCTGCTGACCATAGAAGTCCAGGACCTTCACTTCCCCGTCGGTCTCGACGTCGACCAGCAGTTCGACGACGGCGGCATCGTCCTGGGCGATCGGCCGGGAATCGGGATCGTCGTCGACGAGTCCCGGATGTCACCGGCCGACGCCGCTCCACCCCGGCCCGCGGCGACCGGCCCGCACATCCGGCCCGAACGCGCCGGCCTGCGGCTGGTGGCCGAACCCGACGTGATCGACGACCCGACGCACCGCGGAGGCCGAACCCGATGACCCGTCGACCCGAGCGCAGGGCCTTCGTCGTAGGTGTGCGGCCCGACAAGCGCGAGGAGTACCTGGCGCTGCACCGCGCCGTCTGGCCGAGCGTCGAACGCAAGCTCACCGAGTGCAACGTGCGCAATTACAGCATCTTCATCTTCGGCGACATCCTGTTCGCCTATTACGAGTACGTCGGCGACGACCACGAGGCGGACATGCGGCGGATCGCCGACGACCCCATGTCGCAGGAATGGTGGACGCACACCGACCCGTGCCAGGTGAGGATCGCCAAGGAGCGTGATCCCGGGGCGCTGTGGCAGCCTGTCGAGGAAGTGTGGCACCTCGCATGAGTGCGGGCGTCGACGCCCATGTGCACCTGTGGAACCGGGCCGTGGACCCGCAGGACTGGATCGACCCGGAGACCATGGCGCCGATCGCACGCGACTTCGGAGCCGCCGATCTGAGCGGGATGCTGGACTCGACCGGTCTCGACGGTGCCGTGGTGGTGCAGTCGAGCAACAGCCTCGACGAGAGCATCCGGCTCGCCGGGCTGGACTCGCCGGCCGTCGCCGGCCTCGTCGCGTGGGTCGACCTCGCGGCGGAGGTCGGACCCCAGCTCGGCCGGATCCGCGAGAACGCCGCTGTCCCCGTCGTCGGGGTGCGGCATCTGGTCCACATCGACCCGGACCCGGAGTGGCTGACGCGCGAGGAGATCGGTGCGGGCCTCGCCGTCCTCGAGAAGGAGGGCCTCTGCTTCGACCTCGTCGTGCGTGAGTGGCAGCTCCCGCAGGCGACCCGCCTGGCCGCGCGCCACGGCGGACTCCGCTTCGTGCTCGATCATCTGGGCGGTCCGCCCGGGCCCGGGCAGGACAGGAGCAGGTGGGCGTCCCGGCTGCGGGAGCTCGCGCGGCAGCCGAACGTCGTCGCGAAGGTCTCGGGACTCACCTCGGGCCTCGCCCCCGGATCATGGCGCGCGAACGATCTCGCCGCACCGGTGACGATCGCCCTCGAAGCCTTCGGCCCCGGGCGTCTGCTCTACGGCTCCGACTGGCCGCTGGCCGAACTGGGCGGCGGAGCGGGGTCCTGGAAGTCCGCTCTGGAATCGCTGCTGGAGGGGCTTTCCCCCTCGGAACGCGCGCGGGTGTTCGGTGGCAATGCCGCCGACGTCTACTCGCTCTCCTGATCGATCGCCCGACCACGTTCCCTTGGCGCGTGGTCGGGCAGCCGACGACGCTCCCATGAGACGTGGATGTGATCGTGCATCGCCTTCTGGGCCGCGGCGACGTCCTTCCTCGAGATGGCATCGACGATCGCCGCGTGCTCCTCCAGCGTCAGTGCGACCGCGTCAGGGGGATCGATGCCCTGGTAGCGGCTGGACTCCACGGCTCGCTTGTACAGATGCTTGGCGATGTTCTCCGCCAGCCGGTTGCCGGAGATCTCCATGAGCGCGTAGTGGAAGACCACATCCGCCTGCCGGAAGGAGTCCGTCTCGGACTCGCTTTCACGCATCGTGGTCAACGCGTTCTCCAGCCTCCTCAACCCGTCTGCGCTGCGAGAAGCGGCGACCGCGCCCGCCATCGCCGACTCGAGGCTCGCGCGCACGATCGTCAGCTCGTCGAGGACACCGAGCGTCGCGTCGTTGTCGATCAACGCGGACAGCACCACCGGGTCGAGCATGTTCCAGTACCCCGGCGCCCGCACCTGGGTGCCGCGACCCTGGGAAACGATCACCAGGCCCTTCTCCTCGAGCCGCTTCACCGATTCACGCAGCACCGTACGACTCACGCCGAAGTGTTCGCTCAGCGGACCCTCCGGGGGCAGCAACTCGCCTTCCTTCAGCTGACCCGTCACGATGAGGTCGACGAGCTCGGAGACGACTGCCACACCCAAGCGGCTGGCGGGCAGGCGTCGCGGGAACAGACCGGTTGCGGGCTGCGACTCGGATGGCATAGGCATGACCCTATCGCTCAATCAATTTGCGGTCGAAGAGGTTCCTGGTCCACGACTCGTCGTCGACGTTCAACGTCCGGATCGCGGAGGCGTTCACGAGTACGGCCTCGAAGTCATCGGCACTGGCGCGCAGGCGCGGGAGATCCGGCGGCAACTCATTCGTGCGTTTGATCCCGGACCGGCCCGGCCCGAGCACGTCAGACCAGCAGTCCCACCACCGCGGCCGTCACCGTGAATGACGCGACCAGCAGCATGACCGCAGGCGGCCGGCCGACCCGGTCGCCGCGATCAGGACCCCCGCCGGCAGGTACCTGCCGCTCACCCGCTGCCGTGCCGAACAGCTCACGGCATCCGGTGCAGCTCTTCCGGTATCAGCCGGCCAATAGGCACCGGTCAGGTGGGCGAACACCGCATCGTCCCTCCGCGTACTCACTCCAGGACAACGACACACCCCGTCCCCGCGCTACGGCATCGCCGCGGGCCGGGCAGCGCAGCAGCATGGCCCGACCTGCACGGCTTGACTCGTGCGGGACGCCCGGGAACACCGCAGGGCCGTCCGTCGGGCGGCCCTGCGTCGCGCATTCCAGTCCGCTGGACCTGGTTCATTGTTCGCTCGTTCCCGCCGGATCCGGCGGCCGTCGGGCGAACGGCGGAGCGGCCGCCCTGATCGTGGTCTCCGCCCTGCTGGCTGGAGCGCGTCCTGCGGTGACGAGTACGGACAGCGGGCGGCAGCGGTCGTCGGCACTCAGATGAATCTTGCTGGTGAAGCCGCCGTGCGAGCGGCCCGGGCCCTCGTCTCGCTCACCACCTCCACCAGACGGCCGGCGAGGCTCTGCCACGGCGGCTCGTTCCGATGTTCCAGCACTTCGGCCCCTTTTGAAGCAGACGGCGCCGGCGGAGGGTCGGTCCGGGCACCGGCCGCGTGCTGAGGTGCGCGCACGATCGTGGAGTCCACCGAGACGTCCCCATCGATCTCGGCCACCGCGTCGGCCGCGCCTTGGACCTGCTGCAGCTGCCGTTCCCAGGTGCCATCGGCCGACCACAACCGGTGGCGCTCGTAAACGGTCTTCCACGGCCCGAACCGCTCTGGTAGATCACGCCAGTGCACCCCGGTCCGCACCCGGTGCAGGATCCCGTCGATCACCTGCCGGTGATCGCGCCACCGCCCACACCGACCGTTGCTCACCGGCAGGAACGGCCGTAGACGTCCCATTCCGCATCCGGCAGATCACCATGTTCTCCCCGCCCCATACCTTCAGAACGAGCAGGTCAGGCGAACGTCACATGATCGGCCGGACAGCTCCTAGTGGCACGGTCCCAGGCGGACGGCGGCCCGCTGTCTCTCGTGCGTGCCGCCGTCCGCCGCCACCGGCGTCAGCAGTTGTACGCGTACCAGACCGGCGAGAAGTTGTAGCTCGTGTATCCGTGGATCGTGCCGTTCGGCTCACGGCCCGGGATGGTGCCGATCACGGTGAACTGCCGGTTCTTGAACGCGGCGACCGTACCCACCGTCTGGTTGTTCCAGGCCGACCCCGCGCCGTTCCACTGGACCAGCCGGTAGTCGTTGCAGACGTACAGATCGAAGCGGGTGCCCTTGAAGTTCGGCTGCGTGTAGAGGCAGAGCCGCCCGAAGGCGCAGTCTCCGCCGTCCCCGCGCGCCGGTACACCGTCCACCCCGTCGACGCTCGCCTGTGCGTTGTCGTTGGAGCCCGCCGGCGCGGACCAGGCGGGACCGGCGAGAGTGCCGGTGGTGAGCGCCAGGGATGCTACGACGAGCGCCGCGCCTTTGCTGAATCTCATGGTGATGCCCCCTAGTTGACTGAAGTGCGGTCGGAACGATCCTGACCCTCCGGACACGTAGGCCACCAACACTTCGATGGTGATGGAAGCGTGGCGGAGTGGACGTGCGCGAAGGCGTCCAGCACCGGGCGAGGGGGCACGGACCGACGGCATGCCTCTACGGGCACGGAAGCTGCCCGTACGGCGATCCTCGCGCGCCGCGGTGTGGTGCATCAGCTCACAAAGCCCCTCTCATCGGGCACTTGACCGCAGGGCGACGTCCTTGCGCCGCTCATCTCCCGGTGGCGCCCGTGGCATCCTGTCGTACGGGCGAAGGCGGCCGCGATGAGCCGAGCTGAGCTGCGGGTTCAACACCGCGTGCTCTGCCGTCGCTCCGCTCGTCGGCCGGCCGTGGCACGCTCCGCGAGGTCCGTCCGAATGAGCGACGGATCGCCGCATCCGGTCCGGGCGGCCACCCCACCGTCCCCATCGAGGAGAGAGATGCCCAAGAGTCTGCCGCAGACGGAGAAAACCCTGCTGATCCGTACGGACTTTTCCGACCCGGCAGCGTGGCAGGCCCTCCGCACCGCCGCCACCACCCCGAACGAGGAGGACTTCGTGGCCAACGTCCACATCGTGGACGACCCCGCCTATAGCGATCTGACCACCGAAGAGATCGTCTCGCTGGCGCCTCCCGGCGGCTTCCTGATGATCGTGGCCGACAGGACCGCCCTGACCGAGCCCGGCATGCCCCTGCTCGCGGTGCAGCCGTTCGACGAGGACGACGAGGCCGGCGGGGACACGGCGGAGGGGGAACAGGGGCACGACGAACTACGCGTCGCGGTCGTGGGGTTGTCGGAGATCGAGAACAACATCTCGATCGGCAACATGGACTGGGAGGAGTTCGTCGACGCCGCCGACGAGGACGGTGTCTTCCGCGGCTTCTGATCCTCGGCGGACGTCGCCACGACGGGACGGGACACCCCGATCGTCATCGACGGCACCGGCCGGAGGCGAAACACCTCCGGCCGGTGCCGTCGTGTACGGCGGGGAAGAGCACGATCCTGTGTCTCAAGGCCGTGCGCGGCCGCACCGGGCCCCGCCACCGGGAGGGAAGCCCGCTGTCACCGCCAGCCGAGGGCCGGGGCGACGTGCGTCAGGATGCTCTCGATCACATGGGCGTTGTAGTCGACCCCGAGCTGGTTGGGCACGGTGAGCAGCAGCGTGTCGGCGGCGGCGATCGCCTCGTCCTCGCCGAGCTGCTTGACCAGGACATCGGGCTCGGCTGCGTAGGAGCGTCCGAAGATGCTGCGCGTGTGGGCGTCGATGTAGCCGATCTTGTCCGTGGAATCGCGTTCCTGGCCGAAGTACGCGCGGTCCCGGTCGTCGGTGAGCGCGAAGATGCTGCGGCTGACCGACACCCTCGGCTCGCGGGTGTGGCCCTCGGCCCGCCATGCCTGGCGGTAGGCCTCGATCTGCTTGCGCTGCTGGACGTGGAGCGGCTCGCCGCTCTCGTCGTCCTTGAGCGTCGAGCTCTGCAGGTTCATCCCGAGCCGGGCCGCCCAGACCGCGGTGGCGTTCGACCCGGATCCCCACCAGATCCGGTCCCGCAGCCCCTCGGAGTGCGGCTCGACGCGCAGCAGACCCGGCGGGTTGGCGAACATCGGATGGGGGTCGGGCTCGGCGAAACCGTTGCCCGTGAGGACCTCCAGCAACCGCTCGGTGTGCGAGCGTGCCATGTCGGCGTCGGACCTGCCCTCCTCGGGCAGATGACCGAAGTGCCGCCAGCCGTCGACGACCTGCTCCGGGGATCCCCGGCTGAGGCCGAGCTGGAGCCGTCCGCCGGAGATGAGGTCGGCCGCGCCCGCGTCCTCGGCCATGTACAGCGGGTTCTCGTACCGCATGTCGATCACGCCGGTGCCGATCTCGATCCGGCTGGTGCGTGCGCCGATGGCCGCGAGCAGCGGGAACGGCGAGGCGTACTGCCGGGCGAAGTGGTGGACCCTGAAGTAGGCGCCGTCCGCTCCCAGCTCTTCCGCCGCCACCGCGAGATCGATCGCCTGGAGCAGGGAGTCCGCCGCGGAGCGCGTCTGCGAGTGCGGCGACGGTGTCCAGTGGCCGAAGGACAGGAACCCGATCTTTTTCATGCGACTTTCAACAATCGGGGGCCGGTTTCATTCCCGGTGGTGGGAGCGAGGCGTTCCGCGGCTCGGCGGTGCCCGGCCCCGGGGCGGCGCCCCGGGGCCGGGCGGTCACGTCCCTAGGGGTGGACGCCGAAGGGGCCGAGGATGCCGGTGTCGATGCGGAGGGATTCGAGGAGCGTCCAGGCGTTGTCCTTGGTGAAGACGTCGGCGGCGGCCAGGACGCCCGCGTACTTGGCGGCGACGGGAGCGGCGGCGGTGTCGGCGACGGCGTCCAGGAACGTCTTGAAGATGGCCCAGGAGTTGCCCTGGGCGCCGTACTTGGCGAAGTAGGGCGCCGGGTCGACGGAGGTGATCGCGGACCGGGTGCTGGTGTCGAGGTCGTCCATGTACTGGATCTGCAGGGTGCCGTCGGCGCGGGTGCCCAGCCGTCCGAGGTGGCCGCCGACGAAGGTGCGCCACCGGTAGTCCATGGCGATGTGCTGGGCCTTGATCCAGTCGGGTATGTCCTGGGAGACGGCGAGGCCCTTGAAGGGGACCCAGCCGGGGTAGAGGACGTCGACCAGCATCAGCGTGTCGTATTCCGGTGCGTGGACGAAGATGTTGTCCGGCGAGTGGTTCGGCCCGTGGTACGCCAGGTCGAGGGTCTCCCCGCCGACCTTCAGCCGGTGCTTGTCGCGAAAGGTGGCCGTCGGCAGCGGCCGGTTCGGGTCGCCCGCGCGGGCCAGCAGCCGGGCCGTCTCGGCGTGGGCGACGCGGATGGTGTCGTGTCCGAAGATGCCCGCGGCGCCGATGTGGTCGGCGTGGGAGTGGGAGTAGACGAGGTGGGTGACCTTGCTGGGGCGGCCGTTCGCGCGGGTGACGTCGTTGATCGCGCGTCGGATGTTGTGGCCGATGGTGGGCGGCGCGTCGACGAGGACGACGCCGTGGGCGGTGGTCAGGAACATCGCCTGGTAGTAGGAGTCGGTCACCCAGTAGAGGTGTCCGTCGATCCGGCCGACGTGGTAACCGTCGGCGTTCGGGGCGGGGCCGGCGGAGGCGGCCGGTACCGGATCGAAATCGGGCAGACCGGTCCCGTCGGCGTAGGCGGGCCGGGCCAGGGCGCCGAGGAGACCGGCGGCGGTGGGCACGGCCAGGGCACCCGCCGCGCCCTTGAGGAAGAGGCGGCGGCCGGTCGGGGAGGTGGGTACGTGGGACATGAGGATCTCAGTGCCTTTCGCTGTGCGGGACGAGAGGGGGAAGGTGGTCAGGGGTGGCAGGGGCCCAAGGTGTCCGGCTGCCGGGAGGCGTGGCCGGCCCGGCCGGTCCGCGGCCGCCACAGGAGGTGCTCGGCGGATTCGGCGGCCGCGTCCCGGACCCCCTCGGGCTGGCGCAGCCCGGCACGACCGGGCCCGTGGTCCGTCCGGTAGCCACCGAAGTGCGCGACCGGACTCCCCTCGGGCCGGACGGGCGGCACGGGCGGCGCCACGTCCTCGAAGAAGCCGGCCGCGTGGACGGACCGGCAGCCCACCACGGTCAGCAGCGACTCGATCTCCCGGACCCCGGCGACGACGGTCAGCGAACCGTCGCGGACGGCGAGCGCGGTGGCGGCCGGGTGCCCCAGGGCGCCGGTGAAGATCTTCGCGTTGCGCAGGACGAGGTCCGCGGGCTGTTCCGGAGCGTCGGCTCGGATGCGGGCCACCGGCATGGATGTCATGGTCCCCCCCTCTGGACAGGTGCCGGCGGGGCCGCGTTTCCCCCCACGCGAGCCGCGAACGCCGACGACGTCAGCACAGCAGCGGACGAGCGGCGTTCGCATCGGGGCTCCACCCCAGCGGGATACGCCCGCCGGTGACCCTCGGAGCCTGGGGTGACCCCAGGAGCAGGGCGGGGTGCGAGGCGAAGTCGTGCAGGTCCGACCTTGACCGCTCAGGCCGCCGACCGCTCGGACCGTCACCGGGAGCCGCGGGATCGCGGCGCCACGTAGGCGGCTGGGCCTGATTCACCGGGAGGCGGAAAAGTTCTAATTTATACGTATTGTCACTATGATTCTGCCTAGACTCCCGGATGCGAGGAGGTGCCGACATGCCCGCCGTGACTGTCGAGAACCTGCTGAACCTGCCCAGGGTGACCGTTCCGGCCGGCGCCGAGGAACGTGCGGTCCGCGCGGTCACGACGGCGCCCAGCGGCTTCGAGGGCGAAGGCTTCCCGGTGCGCCGCGCGTTCGCGGGAATCGACTACGAACACCTCGACCCGTTCGTCCTGATGGACCAGATGGGCGAGGTGGAGTACGCGCCGGGAGAGGCGAAGGGCACACCCTGGCATCCACACCGAGGCTTCGAGACGGTGACCTACATCATCGACGGTATCTTCGACCACCAGGACACCCACGGGGGCGGCGGCAGGATCACCAACGGCGACACCCAGTGGATGACGGCCGGTTCGGGCCTCCTGCACATCGAGGCCCCGCCGGAGTCGCTCGTCCTGTCCGGGGGCCTGTTCCACGGCATCCAGCTGTGGGTGAACCTGCCCGCACAGGACAAGATGATGGCTCCGCGCTACCAGGACATCAGAGGCGGCACTGTCCGACTGCTCAGCACTCCGGACGGCGGTGCCCTCCTGCGGGTCATCGCCGGCGATCTCGAAGGCCATCAGGGCCCCGGCATCACGCACACGCCCATCACCATGGTCCACGTGACCCTGAGCCCCGGCGCACAGTCGAGGATTCCCTGGCGTCAGGACTTCAACTGCCTGCTCTACGTCCTCGGCGGACGCGGAGCCGTGGGCCCGGACCGGCACCCCGTGCGCACCGGCCGGACGGCGGTCTTCGGGCCCGGATCCGCGCTGACCGTCCGCGCCGACGAGAAACAGGACTCCAACGCGCCGGACCTGGAGGTTCTCCTGCTCGGCGGCCTGCCGATCCGTGAACCCATGGCCCACTACGGGCCCTTCGTGATGAATACCCGCGACGAACTGGAGACGGCCTTCGAGGACTACCGAAGAGGGCGGCTGGGCGTCGTTCCCGCGGTGCACGGGATGTCGCAGGACGGCATGTAGCGGGCCCCCGCGTCACGGCCCGCCCGCGCACTCCCGGCGGCGCGTTGCGGCCTGGAGTTCCGTCGCGAAGAAGTCGAGGTAGCAGCGGGCTAGTTCGTCCGGCGCCTCCAACGGAATGTTGTGCCCCGCCCGCTCGATCACCACGGGTGTGACCTTCGCCGCGACCCGGGCCATCTGCTCGCCGGGCTCCGCGGCGAGGTAGGCACGGCCCCCCACGGCCAGCACCGGGCATTCCAACGGCACGGCGAACTCGGGCCGGTTCTGCGCGGCATCGGTCTCGGTCGCGCGATACAGCTCGAACACCGCGTGATGGCCGCCGGGTTCCTCAAGGCCCCGGGTGTACTCGTCCTCGTCGGCGTCCGTGTACGCACTCGGGTCCCACATGATCCCCCGCATGAAGTACGTCCAGAAGGCGCGCTCCCGGCCGGCGAGGAGCAGTTCGGGGTAGTACGGCAGGCCGAAGAACGAGCGGTGCCAGCCGTTGCGGGGATCCTCGGCGGCGAGGGGCCCGAGGTCGGGCACCGGAAGACCGGGCAGTCTGGTCTCCTGGAAGACGAGCTGGACGACCCGCGGGCGGTGGAAGGCCGCCACGGCATAGGCGACCGCCGCGCCCCAGTCCTCACCCACGACCCGGTAGCGCTCGTGGCCCAGCGCCGCCATGAGCGCGGCGACATCGGCGGCCAGGGTCCGTGTGTCGTAGCCGGTGGCGGGACGTCCGGAACCGCCGAAGCCCCGCAGGTCCACCGCGACGACCGTGTGGTGCGGGGTGAGCAGCGGGATGACGTGGCGCCAGAAGAACATGGTCTTCGGGACGCCATGGATCAGCACGACCGCGTCGCCGCTGCCGCCCGTCGCATAGTGCAGGTCGACCCCGTTGACCCGGGGCCGGCCGTGGGTGAGCGGGATGCCGGCGTGATCCGTCATCCCCCGCGCTCCGGATCCTGCTGCCATCGCCGCCTCCTGGTGATCGTGTCGGCCGTCGGCACGGGTGGTGTCGATCCGTCATTCCACCGCGGCCGACGCACCCTTCGCACCGGGGGGCGGCCCCGGTCCGGGGCCGTCGCCCCGAACCGGTCACCGTCCGGCCGGTGACCGGTCGCCGGAACCGGCTTCGCCCAGCTTGCTCTCGATCTGCTTGCGCGACGTGATGCCGAGCTTGCGGAACACCCTGCTCAGATGGAACTCTACGGTCGATGTGGTGACGAACAACCGGGTGGCGATCTCCGCGTTGGTCAGTCCCGAGGCGGCGAGCGCCGCCACGTGCCGTTCCTGCGCGGTGAGGTCGAGCTGGGTGTCGGCGGTACGTCTGCGTGCCGTCTCCCCGGTGGCCTGCAGTTCCACTCGCGCCCGTTCGGCGAAGGGCGCGGCTCCCCACGACTCGAAGGCCTCGTACGCGGCGCGCAGGTGGACCCGGGCGTCGGCACGGCGCCTGCGGCGGCGCAGCCACTCGCCGAACAGCAGGCGCGACCACGCCAGATCCACGGCCACCGGGACCTTTTCGAGGTGCGAGATCGATTCCTTGTACAACTGCTCGGCCTCGTCGTCGTCCCTCATCAGGGCCCGGCACCGTGCGAGCAGCCCCAGCGCCCACGGCGTCCCCGCGAGCGGCGCGCGCTCCTCCAGGCGCCGCATGGCCGTGACGGCCGCCTCCCGGTTGCCGGCCCGCAGCCCGGCCTCGACCATTCCGGCGAGGTTGACGTCGCCGAGGGCCACCGGGTGATCGTCGAGGATGCCGAGCTGCGCGTCGAGTGCCTCCTGGTACCGCCCGTTGCCGATCTCGAAGATGCTCAGGGCCTGGCCCGCCCACCGGTAGGTCACGCCGGTGCCCTGGTCCTCGGACATGGCGCGCATCGTGGCCGCCGCCGCCCGCAGTTCGGCTTCCCGGCCGGTCCAGGCGTAGAGCAGGATCTTGTGGAAGTCTCCCGACCTGAAGTATCCGGTCGCGGACAGGTAGTCGTCCGCCTCGTTGTAACAGCTCTCGGCCGCGGCGAACCGGCCGTCCCAGATCTCCACCTTGGCGAGCGCGAGCAGTGCCAGGCTGAGTCCGTAGAGCGCTCCGCGGTCGCGGTCCGTCGCCACCAGCTTCTCCAGGAGTTCCCGCTTGGCCTCGATGTCCCACAGCTCGTCGCCCGCGATGCTGACCATGACGCTGAAGGCGTCCTGCTCCTGGAGCTCGTCGGCGGTGCGCAGCCGGGCGAGGGCCGCGGCCAGGGCCGGAGCTCCCTCCGCGTAGCCGTAGGCGATGGAGCGGGCCAGAGCCGCTATCAGCGGATCGGGACTCCAGGCGGGCAACTCGCTGTCCCGCCAGGCGTCCGCGGCGGCCTTCGCGACCTCGTGAGGGGTCGTCCCGGTGATCATCAGGCCACCGATGACGGTGGCCTGCACCGCCTCGCGCAGCAGGTCCCAGCCGGCCATCGGGTCGGTGGTACGGAGATCGGCCACCGCCTCCAGCAGCATCGCCGGCACCTCGCGCGGGTGCGAGCGGATCATCTCGACGGATGCCCGCAGCCGTGTCGCGTGCACCCGGGCCCGCGGTCCCGTCAGGTCGGGAGTGGCGAGTTCGACCAGTGTTCTGACCCCGGCCAGATTGCCGGAGGTGAGGTGGGCCGCCGCCGCGTGCAGGTAACGCTCCGCCCGCTTGCCCGGATGCGCGGTCATCTCCGCAGCCCGGGTGAGGACCAGAGCCTGCTCCGAGTATCCGCCGCGTGCCTGGGCCAGCTCGGAGGCGGCTTCCAGCTCGGCCGCCACAGCGTCGTCGGGACCGTCGGCCGCCTCGGCGCGGTGCCAGGCACGGCGTTCGGGGGCGCTCGTGGCGGCCAGCGCCGCCTGCACACGCCGCCGTTCCTCGGTGGACGCGGCCGAGTGGACCGCCGATCTGATCAGCGGATGGCGGAAGACGGCGGTGGTCCCGCGGGTCAGTATCCCCGCGTCCACCGCGGGCAGGGCCGACCGAGCCGACAGCCCGAGGGCGCCGGCGGCGCGCCACAGCGCGGCCTGGTCGTCCGTCGGAGTCGTGGCCATGAGCAGCAGCAGGGTCTGGGTCTCCGCGGGCAGCAGGGCCGCCGTTCGCCGGAAGTGCTCTTCCAACTGCCGGTTCACCGGCAGTGGTTCGGGCAGCGACGTGACGCCGGCCAGTTGTTCCGGCCCGAGATTCACCGCCAGTTCGAGGAGCGCGAGCGGGTTGCCGCCGGTGCCCGCGACGAGCCGCTCGGCGACCGCCTGGTCCAGGTGCCCGGTCACACCGGCGCTCAGCAGCGCCCTGGCCTCGACGTCCGCGAGCCCCTCCAGCCGGAGTGCGGGCAGAGCGCCGAACACGTCGAGGTCGCTGCTGCCGTCCCTTCCGGCGAACAGGATCCCGAGGCAGTCCGCGTACAGGCGCCGCCCGACGAACGCCAGGGTCTCCGCCGACTCGCGGTCCAGCCACTGCACGTCGTCGACGAGGCAGAGCATCGGCTCCACCGTGGCGGCGCCCGAGAGCAGCGTCAACGCGGCCAGTCCCACCAGATGACGGTCGGACGGCGGGGCGTCGGTCAGGCCGAACGCGGCGTTCAGGGCATCACGCTGGCGCTGCGGCAGAGCGGGCAGCCGGCCGAGGTGGGGCCGCAGGAGCCGGTGCAGGGCCCCGTAGGCGAGCCGGGTCTCGGCCTCTACGCCGACCAGCCTGACGACAGTCAGGTCCTGGGCGGATTCGGCCGCGTACTCCAGGAGCCGCGACTTGCCGACCCCGGCGTCGCCGTTGAGCACCAGGGCCCCGCCGAACCCGTCCCGGACCGACGCGAGGAGCGTGCCGATCGCCTCGCACTCTTGGACGCGGCCGACCATCGGCGGACCGGACTCACGACGCATGCCGGACCACACCATCAGCCTGCCTTTCCATGTGTTCCGAGTGCTGCGACCGGCTCAGACGCAGGGGTGTCGCGACGGACAGGCGTCCTTGTACGCGACGTTCACGGACGGGGACGGGTGTGGCGGGCACGTCTGGCTCCTACGGCGCGGTGTGGTCGATGGAGAAGGATCCGGGCCCGACGCCCCCCGCGCTCACCGTCCACGCGCCGTGCGACGGCGGCGGCTGTGGGAATGAACGCCCGTACCACCGGCTGGAGTTCGAGCTCGTGCGACGCGACGTACGATGGCATCCGCGACTCTCCCGGATCGGGGCCCGCTTGCCGGGCCGCGATACAACGCACCTTAGGAAACGGGGCGGCGGGTACGTTTGCTCATCGCGCACCGGTGCTGTGCGCATCGTGCACTCGCCCCTGGCGGCCCGACCGGGACGCGGGCGTCGGCACAACACGGGAACCGGGCTTCAGGGCGGCCGTCGGGGGTCCGCCGGGGTGCGGGCGTCCGGGGCCGGGCGTCGCCTGTCGGTGCTCGCGTCGTGGAGCCAGGGGAAGTTGGTATGAGCGTGGTGTTCTCGGTGCGGTCGCGTCCTGGCGGTGTGCGTCTGGAGCACTGGCAGGAGGAGGTCTTCCGCACTTTCGTCCCGCTGCGGATCACCCTCCCCGAGGACGAGCCCTTCAGCGGCAGGATCAGTACCGACCGGCTCGGTCGGCTCCAGGCGACCACCGTCGACTGCGACCGCGGCCGGGTCGACCGCACACCGCGGCTGATCGCCCGGGACAGCGTCGGCTTCGTGTACGTGGGTCTGCAGCGCAGCGGCCTCGCACACGTCGACCAGGACGGCCGCAGCGCCGAACTGGGGCCAGGAGACGTGGCGTTGTACGACACGACACGGCCCTACACCCTACGTTTCCCGCACCGCTTCCGGATGCAGGTGCTGCTGGTGCCCCGGGCCCTGCTCCCGCAGTCCGAGGGAGAACTCCACCAGGTGACGGCGACCGCACTGCACCAGGACGCCGGCCTGGGCCGGGTGATCCTGCCGTTCCTGCGAGGCCTGGCCGACCACGCCCCCGACCTCGCCGCCACGGCGGGCGACGCGCTGGCGGCCCAGGCCGTGGACCTCGTCGGAGCGCTTCTCGCCGAGCGGCTGGGCCACGACGCCCAGGACACCCCGGGGGGCGGCCTCGCCCTCCTGCTGCGCATCAAGGCGTTCATCGACCGTCATCTCGTGGACCCCGACCTGTCCCTCGCCTCCATCGCGCGCGAACACCGGATATCCGTCCGCTACCTCCACAAGCTCTTCGAGAACGAGTCCACCACCGCCGCCCGCTGGATCCAGCGGCGACGGCTCGACGCATGCCGCAGCGAGCTGTCCCGCCCTTCCCCGGTCCCCCCTACCGTCGCCGCGGTCGCACGGCGTTGGGGTTTCACCGACGCCGCCCATTTCAGCCGGGCCTTCCGGGCGGCGTACGGCACCTCGCCGAGCCAGTGGCGGGCCGGGCCGCGAGGGTGAGCCGGGCTCGCCGCGGGCCCCTGTGGCCTCGTCCGTCAAGCGGGAACGGAGCCGCCGCAGGGCGTAGTGCAGCCGGGACTTGACGGTGCCCGCGGGGATGCCCAGGATCCGGGCGGTCTCCTGCACCGTCCTGTCGTGGAGGTAGGTGTGCACCAGGACCTCCTGGTGCTCGCGCGAGAGATGGCGCAGCAGGGCCATGGCGTCGACCGACATGGCGACCGCCTCGGCGTGGTCGTCCTGGACGACCCCTCGGTGTTCCGCGCCCGGCGACTCGTGGCGGTGGTAGGCGCTGCGGATGCGGTCGATCGCCAGACGGCGGGCCACGGTGAGCAGCCAGCCGCGCGGCGAGCCGTCGTCGGCGAGGAGCTGTTCCGAGCGGAGCCAGGCGCGTATCAGGGTCTCCTGCACGATGTCCTCGGCCATGTGGCGGTCGTTCAACATGCGTTCGACGTAGGCGATCAACGGCTTGGCGTGTTCGGCCGTCAGGGCCGACAGCAGCTGCCCGTCGGGTGCGGCCCGATGCCCTTGACGGGCTTTCACGCGGGGTGCCGGAGTGGTCGCGCCGGCACCGTCTCCGATGATTCCGCTGGTCATGGAGTGGTCCTTGGCTGAAGGGGGTGGAGCCGAGCGGGGTCGGGAGGACGGCCGCGCCGATCCGTGGCGCGGGGCCCGCGCGGCTGCCGTGACCCGGCCGGGCGTCGGCGGTGCCGTCCCGGTGCGGGCCGCCGACGGGATGCGCCTCGCTGCGACCTGCACCGGGTCACGGCCGCCCTCGGGCGCGTGGCCGGGCCGTGAGTGCGACTACTTGCCCAGGAAGGCCAGCAGCGCCGCGTTGACCTCGTCGGCGTGCGTCCACAGCAGACCGTGCGGGCCGCCCTCGATCTCCACGTACTCGGCCGAGGGCAGCAGCGCGTGGAAGGGCCGCCCGGTGGAGTCGATCGGGAGGATCCGGTCGGCCGTCCCGTGCAGGATCATCGTGGGTACGTCGATCCTGGCGACGTCGGCGCGGAAGTCCGTGATCCAGGTGGGCACGCAGGCCACCGACGCGTACGCCGAGGCACCGGCCGCCACGTTCCAACTGGCCCGCACGGCCTCCTCGCTGATCCGGACGCCGAGCGTCTGGTCGAGGTTGTAGAACGCCTCGTAGAAGCCGGTGAAGTAGGCGTAACGGTCCTTGGTGACCGCCTCCAGGATGCCGTCGAAGACCGATCCGTCGACGCCGCCCGGATTGTCGTCGGTCTTGAGCAGGAACGGTTCGAGGGAGGCCAGGAAGGCGGCCTTGGCGACCCGCTGCGATCCGTAGGTGCCCAGGTAGCGGCCGACCTCGCCGGTGCCCATGGAGAAACCGACCAGCACCGCGTCGGTGAGGTCCAGCTCGGTCAGCAGCGCGTCGAGGTCGGCGGCGAAGGTGTCGTAGTCGTAACCGGTGGTCGGCTGCGAGGACCGGCCGAAGCCGCGCCGGTCGTAGGTGATGACCCGGTGGCCCGCGTCGAGCAGAGCCGGAAGCTGCTTCTCCCACGAGTGGCCGTCCAGCGGATAGCCGTGGATCAGCACGACGGGCTGCCCGCTCCCGTGGTCCTCGTAGTACAGCTCGATGTCGGTGGAGTTCTCCTGGCCGACGGTGATGTACGGCATGTCGGTTCCCTTTCGCGGGCTGGGTGGACCGGCGCGGTGCGCGCGCCGGAGTGGGAAGGAAGGTGTGAGAGGTGCCGATGCCGGCGGGACGGGCCGTGGACGTGACGGTCGCAGGAGAGCGGGCCGGATCAGCCCCAGCTCTGAGCGGCGGCGCGCCGGCGCAGGCGGCCGGCGGTCACCGCGCACGCCGCGAGGACCACCGCGGCGGCCCACAGCGGAACGGCGAGGCTGCCGTCTCGCAGCAGCAGACCGCCGGCCAGGGCCCCCGCCTGCATCGCCGGCAGCGATGCGACACGCCGCAGCCGTACCCCGCTCCAGGAGGCGCCGTCGGCTCCACCGACCGCGGAACCGAAGAAGACGACGTTGCCGGTCATGCTCACCACGAAGACATGCCCCAGCGCCAGATGGCTGACGGCGTCGACCGGAACGGTCCCGACGGTCAGGGCGAGGAGCAGCACCCGCAGCGGGCCGTGATCGCGGGCGGTGGTCATCGTAGGTGGTGCGAGGGAAAGGGCACGGTCGTTCCTTTCGCGGATCCGCTGCTCCGCCCGGTGCACGCCGGCCGGTTCACCGAGAGGTCATGAGGTGGCGTGTGCGGCGGCCTCGATGATGTGGGCGGTGTCGTCGGGGTGCGAGACGAGCACCGCGTGGGAGGCGCCCCGGATCACCTGGGCGTGGGAGCCCGCGCGCCGCGCCATGGCCTGTTCGGCGACCGGCGGTATGGCCCGGTCGGAGCCCGCGACCAGGAACCAGGAGGGGATGGTCTTCCAGGCGGGTGCCGCGCTGGGTTCGGCGAAGGCGGCAAGTGACACCGGACGCTGTCCGGCGGCCATGAGCCGGGTCGTGGCGGCGGGCACGTCGGCTGCGAAGACCCGTCGGAAATCGGCGGGGTTGACGTAGGCGTCCTGACCGCCTGGGTAGGGGCGGACGGTGAGCGCGGGCGAGAGCTGACTGCCGGGGTACTGGCCGAGAATGGACAGGCCCGTCTCGCCCTCGTCGGGGGCGAACGCGGCGATGTACACAAGGGCCTTGACGTTGGAATGGCCGGTGGCGGCATCGGTGATGACCGCGCCGCCGTAGGAGTGGCCGGCGAGGACGACGGGCCCGGGGATGGTGTCGAGGATGCTCGACACGTAGGCCGAGTCACCGGCGAGGCCGCGCAGCGGGTTCGCGACGGCGAGGACCGGGTAGCCCTGGCGCTCCAGCCGCGCGGTGACCGCGTTCCAGCTGGAGGCGTCGGCGAAGGCGCCGTGGACGAGGACCACGGTCGGCTTCGGCGTGTCGGGCCGGGCCGAGGCGGCCGCGGACGTCGCGGCGAGCGCCGGACCTGCGGGCACGGCCGCCGACAGCGCGGGCACGGCGAGCAGGGTCCCGACCGCCAGCGCCACGAGCGCCGGCCTTCCGCGCCGCCCGCCGTTCTCGCGCGATCCGGTGGGGGTGATGCCTGTCATGGCGTTCTCCTCGATGCTCTGTCCGCTCTCGCGGGAGTTCGCTCGCCTCAGCAGGCCGGCGGAACGCCGGTGAGACGCAGATGGAAGGGATCCGACGAGGCCATGACCAGGGCCTGATCGAAATCCGGGGGCAGATCGCCGGTCTCGGCCACCGGGGTGCCGTTGGCCCGGAAGAACTCCTCGACACAGGCCGGGCTGAACAGCACCCCGACCCGCGCCCCTTGGGGCGAACGCACCAGATAGCTGTGCGGAATGCCGCGCGGACCGTACGCGACCTGCCCGGCCGCCAGATCGTGGCGCTGGTCGCCGATGAAGAACGTCACCTCGCCGTCCAGCACGAACCAGACGGCGTCCTCGTCCTCGTGGACGTGGTGCGGAGGCCCGTGGCCGACCGGGCCGGCGAACTCCATGAGGCTGAACCTGTTGTCGGTCGCGCCGCCGGAAATCAGGATCCTGGCCCGGGCACCTAGGAACCAGAACGGCTCACGGTCGGGGGCCCGGCCCAGGGTCGGAAAGGACGGGCTCGTCATTCCTGTCCCCGACGGCGTCGCGAGCTGCTCGGGAAGCACAGCGTCGGATCGGTCATGTGATCTCTCCAAGGGGCGCGGAGGGCGGGCGAGGCGTCCCGGCGCCGAGGGCCGCCGTCGCGCCTCGCCCACCGGTCAGAGGGACTCGACGAGGCCGCCGTCGATGACGAAGTCGGCACCGGTGATGTTCGCGGCCCGGGAACTCGCCAGGAAGACCGCAAGATCGGCGACCTCGGACGGCCGGGTGAACCGGCCCGTCAGCGACTGCTGAGCCGCGCCCCGCGCCACCTCACCGGGGTCGACGCCCCGGGACCGGCCGACCGTGTCGGCGACACCGCCCGCTCCCTGCCACAGAGCGGTCTCCACCGGACCGGGACCGATGGTGTTCACCCGTACCCCGTGCGGCCCGACCTCCTTGGACAGGGCCTTGCAGAAGTTGGTCAGCGCCGCCTTCGCCGCGCCGTAGTCGATGACCAGCGGGTCGGGCAGCCGCGCGTTGACCGAGGAGACGGTGACGATGCGTCCCGCACCGGTGGTCAGCAGGTGCGGCAGCGCTGCCCTCGTAGCGCGGACCGCGGACAGGAGGTTCAGCGTCAGCGTCCACTCCCAGTCCTCGTCCGTCACCCCCAGGAAGCCGTCGACCCGCGGCCGCACCGCTCCGACGTTGTTCACCAGCACGTCGACACCGCCGTGCGCCGCGACGGCCTCGGCGATCAGCGTCGCCGGACCCTCGCGCGTGCCCAGGTCGACCTCCACGACGGTGAGTTCGGCACCCCGCTCCACGAACGCGTCGAGAGCGTCGGTGCGCGTGCGCGAACCCGCCACGACACGCGAGCCGGCCGCGAGGAAGGCCTCGACGACGGCCAGACCGATACCGCGCCCGGCACCGGTGACCACGACGGTCTGCCCGGCCAGGCCCGCGTCGTCACCGGCCGCCTGTGCGCGAGGGGAGGTCATCGTCCGTTCTCCAGCCCCTGCTCGCGCAGCCACCCGAGGACGGTGTCGGCGACCTCGCGCCAGCCACCGTCGATCGTCAAGGAGTGCCCGCGGTCGGGGAAGCTGAGGATGTCGGTGACGGCCTCGGAGTGCCGGTACTGCTTGAGCGTGGCCCGGGTGACGGTCTCCGGCACGGTGTGGTCCTTGCCGCCGGAGATCAGCAGCAGCGGACCGCGGCCGTTGTTCTGCGTGTCGACCTTGGCCGGCGAGTGCGGGTTGAAGTTGGCGGACGCGGCCTCGTACAGCGGCTTCCCGGGCGCCGGGATGGTCCAGCGCTCGTACAGGGCGGCCGACTCCTCCTCGGAGACGGCGTTGCCGAACGCGAACCGGAACTGCTCGGCGGTCAGCGACACCGAACGGTTCTTGTTGGCCGGGTTCTTGAAGACCGGGAACGTCGCCTTCAGCGCCGACAGCGGCAGCGGCAGGACGCCCTTGATCTGGGCGGCGTCGATGGCGACGGCCGCCGCCGCGCGGTCCTGGCCGAGCAGCTTCTGCGCGATCATCCCGCCGAAGGAGTGGCCGATCACGATGGGCCTCTCGGGCAGGTCCGCGATCAGCGCGGCGTAGTGCTCGACGACGTCGTCGATGCCGTGCCCGGCGATGCTCTCCGGGTTCTGACGCGCCTCCTCGACCGTGTCCGGGTCGCCGGGCCATCCGGGAGCGGACGGCTCGTAGCCCTCCTCGCGGAACAGGTCTATCCACGGCTGCCACGAGGTGCTGTGCAGCCAGAGTCCGTGGACGAAGACCACGGGAAGGTTGACGGACATGACGGAGCCTCTCCTGTTTGGGTCACCTGACCGGACCGGTGTCCACGAAACCGGGGACCGCGGTGGTTTCGCACCGGGGTCCCACCCCAGTGGTTCGGGGGCGAGTGCACGGGGGCCGGCCCGAGCACCTCCGGCCATCAGGGAATGATGCTGCTCACCACGCCGCCGTCGACACGCAGTGCGGCGCCGGTGGTGGCGGAGGCGGCGTCGGAGCCGACGTAGTGGACGAGGTTGGCGACCTCTTCGGGGCGGATGAGGCGTCCCAGGAGCGAGGTGGGGCGCTCCTCGGCGATGAAGCGGCGTTCCGCCTCTTCGAAGGGGACGCCGTCGCCGACCCGGTCGGCGATGAAGACCCGGACACCCGGAGTGAGGGTGGGGCCCGGCAGGACGGTGTTGACGGTGACGCCGGTGCCGGCGACCTCCAGGGCGAAACCGCGGGCGACGGCCAGCTGAGTCGTCTTCGTGGCGCCGTAGTGGATCATCTCCCTGGGCGTGTTGACGGCCGACTCGCTGCTGATGAACACGACGCGGCCCCACCCGCGCCGCACCATCCGGGGTGCGTAGTGGCGGGTGAGCCGGATGCCGCTGAGGACGTTGGTCTCGAAGTAGCGGCTCCATTCCTCGTCGGTGATCTCGAACGCCGGCCGCGCGTCGAAGATCGCCGCGTTGTTGACGAGGACGTCCACGTCCGGCACGGCGTCCGTCAGGGCGCGGACGCCGTCCGCGGTGCTGACGTCGGCGGCGACGGCGCGGACCTCGCCGTTGCCCGCGGCGGCGAGGACGCGCTCGGCGGCGGCATGGGTGCGCTCCGGGTCGCGGCCGTTGACGATGACCTCGGCTCCGTCGCGGGCGAAGGTCGTGGCGGTCGCCTCGCCGATGCCGGAGGTGGAGCCGGTGACGAGTACGGTGCGGCGGGTCGTGGCGTTCACGTGTGTCTCTCCTGGTCGGGTGGTGGTCGTTCGGTCGTCCGCGTCTCCCGGGTTGCACGGCCGGGCGGTGTACCGGGCGGGACAGCGACGGCACCGTCCGCGGCGGGGCGGTCCTCGTCGAGACGCCGGAGCACCGTGGTGACAGGCACATCCCGGGAGCGGATCGATCGGCTTGCGTAGGTGTCGCGAACGGGCGCGGCTCAACCGGACTCAGGCCGCCTCGGACCGAGGTCCTGGCTGCTCGCGCCGGTGCCCTGGTCTCCCTGATCGAGCGCCAGGCTCGGCCGGAGCCGCGCCCGTCGCGGAACTCTTCGCGTCCGCCTGGTGGGGCGGACCGGTTCAGAGGGTGGGCGGCGGCCCGGTGACCCGCAGGTTGAAGTCCGCTGCGGAGGCCACGACCGTCCCGAGATCGAATTCAGGAGGCAGGTCGCCGGCCTCGGCCACCGAGATGCCGTTGCTCCTGAAGTACTCCTCGATGCGGGCCGGGCTGAACAGGGCCGCTATCCGCGCCCCTTCGGGCGAGCGCACCAGGTAGCTGTGCGGGACACCGCGCGGCCCGTACGCGACCTGTCCCGGCACCAGGTCGTGGCGCTGGTCACCGACGAAAAAGGTCACCTCGCCGTCGAGGACGAACCAGACCTCCTCCTCGTCCTCGTGGACGTGGTGCGGGGGAGCGTGGCCGATCGGGTCGGCGAACTCCATGAGACTGAGCCGGTTGTTCGTCGTGGTGCCGGGAAGCAGAATCCTCGCCCGGCCGCCCAGGAACCAGAAGGGCTCGCGTTCGGCCGTCGGGTCGAAGGTCGGGAAGAACTGCGTCATCTTCGCCCCCGACGTCATCGCTGGTCGCCGAGGAAGCGCAGCAGCAGGTGGGTCATTTCCTTCGGGTGCTCCTCGTAGATCCAGTGGCCGGAGTCGGGGACGACGACCGGGGTGACGTCCTTGGCGTAGTGGCGGACCTGCGTGCCGACCTCTTCACCGAGGCTGCCGTCGGCGCCGATGGCGAGGACCGGCATGGTGAGCTTCTTCTTCCGGAGCCGCGCGTTGTCCGCGATGTCCTGCGGGAAGGTCCGGAACCAGGCGAAGGAGGCTTCCAGGTGCGCGTAGTCGCGGAGGTAGGAGGAGAAGACCCGCAGGTCGTCGTCGGTGAGTGCGTCCTTCTTCACCGCGATGCTCCGCATGAAGCCGGACGTCCAGGTCTCCTCGTGACCGCGGATCAGGCTCTCGGGCAGACCGGTCCGCAGGGAGAAGAAGCCGAAGTTCCACACGCCCGGACCCCTGTCCGTGAGGGCCGGGAACTTGTAGATGCTCTTGTCCGGGATCGGGGCCTCGCTGAGCACGAGCTTCTTCACGCTGTCCGGGTACTGGGCGGCGTAGGAGTACGCGACCATGGTGCCGATGTCGTGGCCGACGACGTTCACGTCGCGGTCCTTGCCGAGGGAGGCGAGGAGGCCGTGCAGGTGGGCGGCCATGGTCTTCTTGTCGTAGCCGGACGCCGGGGCGTCGCTCTCGCCGGCGCCGGGCAGGTCGGGCGCGATGACCGTGTAGTGCTTGGCCAGGGCGGGCATGATGTCGTGCCACTCGTACCAGGTCTGCGGGTAGCCGTGGATGAGGACCAGGGTGGGGCCGCGGCCGCCGATCACGTAGTCGATGCCGGTGCCCGCCACCTTGGTCTTGTGCTCGCTGAAGCCGGCGGGCAGCCGTTCGCCGGACGACGCCGACGTCGTGGGTGTGTCGGAGGCCGAGGCCGTGACGGTGACCGCGCCGAGGGAGACGGCGAGGGCGAGGGCCGAGGCCGCGAGGCCACGGGAACCGGACAGACGGAATCTCACTGACAGCTCCGATGGAAGGAGGAAAAGGGGAAACGGCGGGACTGGCGCCCACCGTGGGGTGACGGCCGGTGAGACGGATTCACCGATGGCCCGTCGACGGCGATGTCGGCTGACGGGCGGCGGCGAGGTCCAGCACGAGGTCGGGGACCTGTGACGCCCGGATGAAGCGGCCGACGCTGATTCGGGGTGTGTCCATGAAACCGGGGGCCGTGGTGGTTTCGCACCGGGGTGGCACCCCAGTGGATGCGGACCCGCAGGTCACGGGCGCGGGGCTCAACGCCGACGGCCCGCCGGGTGCCCGGCGGTCCGTTCGTCGGCGATGCCGACGCGGTTCCGCGCGTGGACGACTCGGCGGGCCTCGGGGGACCGTCAGGCGGCGACCGTACCCGTCTGTGCCACGGCTTCCTTGAGGAGCTTCACGCCCGGATCTCTCCACTCCGCCGGCGAGATCCCGTACAGCGACCGGAAGGCCCGGCTGAAGTGGGACGCGCTGGTGAATCCCCACCGGTGGGCCACCGCGGAGATGGAGCACTTCGTGGCGTCAGGCCCGGCCAGTTCACTTCGGCATTTCTGCAGCCGGCAGCGCTGAATCCACTGCCCGGCGGTGACGCGGTCGGCCTGGAAGAGCTTGTGGAGGTAGCGGACGGAGATCGAGTTGGCGCGGGCCACCGTCTGCGGGGTGAGGTTCGGATCGTCGATGTTCTGGGCGATGAACCTCTTGATCTCCAGCAGCCGGTCGAGCCCCGCCGCGGGCTGAGACCCCAGGCCCAGTTGTTCCTCGACCAGCAGACTCAGCAGGTCGATCGCGCTGCTCGCCAGAGGAATTCCGGTGGCAGCCGGGCAGTCCGCCGCCATGTCGACCAAGTGCGTCACGAACGCGGCGACCAGCGAACCCACGGCCGCGTCGGTCCTGACCGGGACCGCGACGACCTGTCGAGGGAGGTCGTCCCGCAGGCCCATGAGCCGGCGCGGAAGGACGAGGAACTTCGCGCGGAACGGGCCGGGAAGGTCGAGCGACACGGGATGCGTCAGGTCGTAGAAGACCATGTCTCCGGGCTTCATGACGACGCGCCGGTCGTCCTGTTCGACCGAGGCGGCGCCCTGCTCCACCAGGAGGACCGCCAGGAGGCCGTCGTCCGGGCCGGTGGGCCGCGCGGCCCGGCGCAGCCGCAGTCCGGTTCCCTCCAGGGCGGCGAGCCTCAAGTGGCCGAGACGGAACGTGCGGACGATTCCCGCGTGCCGCCCGTCGGACACCGTGGCATCGGTCAGGCCCAGCGTGCCGTGCAGCGCCTGGTGCCAGGGCCCTTCCCGCCGTGGCGCCACCTCGCCGTCACGGCGGCCGTGGGAGACGGCGTCGGGTGCCGTCATCAGCGAACGCGGCCCCCTGCCCACCGTCTCACGGCCGGCCGGGGCAGCGTGCACCGCACGCTCGGGAGCGTGAACCTGCATGGCCTTCGTCACCTCGGCCCCTTCCGTGCGGTCGCCTGGTATTCCCGAGGCGAAATTCCGTAGGCGAGTCTGAAGACGCGGCTGAAATGGGAGGCGCAGGCGAATCCCCAGCTGTGCGCCACCACGGCGACGGTCGGCGCGTTGGACATCGTCCGTTCCAGCTCCTTCCGGCAGCGCTCCAGCCGCTGTTGCTGGATCCACCGCGCCGCGGTCACGCCCTCCGTCTCGAAGAGCTTGTGCAGATACCTGAGCGACACCTGGTGAGCGGAGGCGATCTCGACGAGGGACAGGTCCGGATCGGCGAGACGGCGCACGATGTACTCCTTGACACGCAGGAGCATGGCCTGGATGGCGGCGGGCTCCTGGGGAGCCAGCCGGCCGTGTCTCTCCTGGATCAGGCATGCCAGCAGCTCGCAGGTCACCGCGGCGAGCCGGTCGGCCTGCGCGGGAGCGACCGCCTCGGCGCTTTCGTCGAGGCGCCGCAGATGCCCGGCGAGGAGGGCGGAGAGCGGCTCGTCCCTACCGAAGGACGTGGCGGTCACGGCCCGCAGTTCGGGATCGCTCACACCGAGAGCGGATCTGGGGAAGTGGAACGCGGTGAGGCTGAACGCCTGCCGCAGCGACTTGCCGAAGGGCCGCCGGGAATCCGACATCGAGAACTGCCCGGGGCTCACGACCGCGTCCCGGCCGTCCTGCGAGCGCTCGGCGGTCCCGCGGTGCATCAGGGTGAGGGTGACGGTCTCCTTGCCGTCCCGCGCGATCATCCGGGGCTTGCGGGCTACCGTCTGCGGTCCGGCCGTGACCGTCGAGACCTGCATGAAGCCCACCTGCCGGCTGACGATCGTCGCCGAAGCCGGCTCGGCCTCGTGCAGGTCGACGTCCAACGGGACGAACGTTCGTGACACGGCGTCCTGCCAGAAGTCGGCCCGGTCCGAGGCGGACAGCGGAGCAGTGGACAGGACCACGGACACGGCGACTCCCTGGCGAGATCATGCGGACGCGCAGCCGACGCGGCCGTCGGGCGCGAGCGGTCTCCGGCCGCCCGATCCAACGACGATCAGGCGGTCCGAGGGCTCACGGCGAGCGGTGTCAGCACATCGCACCTGCGCGGGAGGCACCAGGAAGAAGTGCAGGAACAATTGAGGAGACGCCGTGCGGCACCGGCGCCACGACGGCCGAGGCGCCTTCGTGCCCTCCGGAACATCGTCGGTGCGCCTTCGAGCAGTTCCTGCTTCCGGGCGTTGACGCTGTCCGGCGACCGGCCCACGATCACCGTCGAGTTGCGCGCGTCCCCCTCCATCTGCAATCTTGCTCGACCGTCGCCTGACGCGTGATCTCTCCAGAGCAGCCTGCGGCACCGTTCCGGTGTACCGGGACACGATGAAGAGCGTTAGGAGGTCGCCCGTGGGCACGCCCGGATTCCCGCGCCACACGCTCGATTCGGAAGGGCTGCCGGTCTGGATCCGCGACCTCGCCAGCGATGATCCGAACCACAGCCTGCACGTCGTACGGGACATGGGACCGGTCCGGGCACTGGAGGCCCTTCGCGTCGAGCCCGCTTCCATCCGGCAGTGCGTGCTTCCCGACAGGAAGCCGAACCGGTACACGTCCTTGCCGGCCGCGGGCTTCGGCGATGACACGGGCGACGCCGCCACCCTGCTGGCCGGCCGCCTGTGGCCATGGACCTTCGTCTACGACGACCTGGGATACACCTTCGACGGCACCGCCGACGTCCTCTCCCGCGGTGGCCGTCAAGCGGTCACGACGCTGTACACGATCAACGGGCACGCCAGTCTCCACTACGCGGTGGACGGCAAGGAGATCGTGGAAGTCGTCTTCGACGAACTCAGCCTGGACGAAAGGCTTCCCGGCATGCCCGCGGAGCTGGCGGCGGCGTTCGAGGCGGCCGGGATCGCCGACTGGGAGGACCTCGAACCCGGCGAGGTCGACAGTCTGATCGGCATGCGTGTCGCGTGCGCCATGGCGGGAGCGGTCCTGACACTGGACGACCTTCGGGACATGCACCTGGTCGTGGCGCAGCGGAACTCCGGCGACTGACTGCGCCCCGTCAGGAGACATGCCCGGCCCGGTCGTGGACGTGGGAGGCTCAAGTCCGGTCGGCGGCAACGGCTGTGGAACGGCGTTCGTTCTCGGAGTAGCCGCCCCAGACGCCGTACTCCTGGCGCGACGCCCGCGCGAACCGGCCACAGGGACCGCTGACGGGGCACTCACGGCACATGGTCCGGGCGGCTTCTTCCCGGCGTCGACGGGCTCGGCCTCTCTCGCTCTCCGGTGAGAAGAAGACCGAACTGTCCATGCCCCGGCATGCGGCGTCCTTCTGCCACGCCCACACCTGAAGAAGCGGCTTGGTGTGTGTATTCATGCTCACCCCTTTGAAGATCGTCCAGGCGGTCCTCCGAACCCTACGAACCCGTAAGCGGGGTGTGTGTCGCCGAACGCACGGACTCTTGACCAGGGAGGCACCGCCGACGGCGCCCGCCCCCACCACGGTGTGCGCGGACAGAACAACGTCGGTGCACGGACGGGCCAACGCGCAGGCCCGCGACTTCTAGGCTCCTCTGCAAGCCGACCCGGCCTCCTCGCGGCCGTGGACGACCGTCCGGCAGGTGCTGCCGGTGGCCGGCCCGGTGACGCCTGTCCGGAACCTGCCCAAGAGTGTTGTTGCTTGACCTCTCATCAATTGATCTGCGAAAACGTCTGTTGCGAACAAGAGTTCGCAGGTAACCGCTGGCCCACGGGTTGGTCCCAGGTACAAGCGCACAGGAGTCGCACGTTGCGAATATCTAGGCTGTTCACCGCGAGACCCTGGCCGAGACCCGTGCGCCGGGGTGTTGTCGCCGGCCTCCTGACGGCGGTGCTGAGCGCCGGTCTGCCGCTCGCGGCGACAGCGTCGGCGTCGGCGTCGGCGTCGGCGTCGGCAGAGTCTGGGACCAGCGCATCGGCACAGGACACCGCGCCGGGCGTGGAGCCCGTGTGCTCCGCGCCGAAGCCCGGCAGCGTCGGATGTTTCGCGCTCCGGCGCACCGACACCGTCGCCACGCACGGAGTTTCGGCCACGCCGCCTTCCGGCTACGGCGCGACGGACCTGCAGGACGCGTACGACCTGCCGGCGGACGGGGGAGCGGGACGCACGGTCGCCATCGTGGTGGCCTACGACGACCCCACGGCAGAGGCGGATCTGGCCGTCTACCGCGAGCAGTACGGTCTGCCCGCGTGCACGGCCGCAAGCGGCTGCTTCCGGAAGATCGACCAGCGGGGCGGCACCGACTATCCCAAATCCAACAGCAGTTGGGCGGGCGAGGCTTCCCTCGACCTGGACATGGTCTCGGCCTCCGCCCCTGCCGCGCACCTCCTGCTGGTCGAGGCGGACAGCGCCGACTTCCAGGACATCTTCGCCGCAGTCGACCAGGCCGTCGCACAGGGCGTCCAGTACGTCTCCAACTCCTACGGAAGCCAGTACTCCAGCCAGCCCGGCAGCGGCGAGTTCGCCGAGGAGACCACCGAGTTCGACGCCCACTACGACCACCCGGGCGTCGCGATGGTCGCGTCCACCGGCGACCTCGGATACGGCGTCTCCTACCCGGCCGCGTCGCGACACGTGACCGCGGTCGGCGGCACGTCCCTCAGGCCGAGCACGACCGCGTCGCGCGGCTGGACCGAAACCGCGTGGGCCCTCGCCGGGTCGGGATGTTCGGCGTACGAGCCCAAGCCCGGCTTCCAGACGGACACCGGCTGTGACACGAGGTCGGTGGCGGACGTGGCGGCGGTCGCCGATCCCTACACCGGCCTGGCGTTCTACCAGTCGTACGGAGGCAACGGCTGGGGAGTGATGGGCGGCACCAGTGCCGCCGCCCCCATCATCGCCGGTGTGTACGCGGCCGCCGCCGTCCCCGACGCGGGCACCTATCCGAACGCCTACCCCTACTTCAAGCGCTCCGCGCTCAACGACGTCACCAGCGGCTCCAACGGCACGTGCACACCGGCCTATCTCTGCACCGCGGGCGCCGGTTACGACGGACCGACGGGTCTCGGCAGCCCCGCCGGCCTGGCCGCCTTCCGCAACTACCCGCACGGTTCGGTGAGCGGCACCGTCACCGACTCGACCGGAGCCCCGCTGACCACGGCGACCGTCACGGTGGACGGCTACCGGACCACCGTGAACTCCCGGGGACACTATTCCCTCACCCTGCCGCCCGGCAGGTACGACCTGCACGCCGACGCCTACGGCTACCGGACCGGGACCTCAGCGGTCACCGTGGCGGACGGCGACTCGATCACCCGGGACCTCTCGCTGGACGCCGCGCCGTCCCGGACCGTCACCGGCAGGATCACCGACGGTTCCGGCCACGGATACCCGCTCTACGCGTCGGTCACCGCCCAGGACGTGCCCGGCGCGCCGGTCTTCACCGACCCCTACACCGGCGTCTACAAGCTGAAGCTGCCAGAAGGCCACGACTACACGCTCAAGATCGTCGCCCAGTACCCCGGATACCAGACCGCGGCGAAGACCGTCAGGGTCGAGTCCCCGATGCGACCCATCGACGTCGCCCTCCCCGTGGACCGTGAGCGGGACACGTTCGCGGGCTACGACGTGGGCACCGTAGGACGCACCGAAGCGTTCGACGCGACCGATTCACCGCCAGAGGGCTGGAGCGTCGTCAATGCCCCCGACACCACGGGTGGCTGGCAGTTCTCGGACCCCGCGAACTACACGAACAAGACGTGGGGCAGCGGGGGCTTCGCCCTGGCCGACAGTGTCCACTGGGGCATCGGCAAGCATCAGGACTCGTCACTGGTGAGCCCGGTCTACGACTTCAGCGACTACACCAGGCCGCGGATATCCGTCGACATGGACTACTTCGGCTCGAACACCCAGACCGGCATGGTCGACATCACCACCGACGGGGGCGCCACCTGGACCAATCTGCGCACCTACGCCAAGGTCGACCAGGTGGGGCACGTGGACATTCCGATCGCCGCCTGGTCCGGAGCCAAGTCCGTCCAGGTGCGGTTCCGTTTCGTCGCCGGCGGTGACCGCTACTGGGAGCTGGACAACCTCTTCGTCGGCGACCGCCCCACGACCCCGGTACGCGGCGGGTTGGTGGCCGGTGTCGTCACCGACGCCAACACGGGAGCCGGCGTCCTCAACGCGCGAGTACGCAGCGCCGACGGTCACGGTCAGACCGGCCTGACAGCGGCCACTGCGAACGACCCGCGGCTGGACGACGGGTTCTACTGGCTCTTCTCCGACGCTCCCGGCAAACGGCCCTTCACGGTGACCAAGAGCAAGTTCGCCACCGGGACCGAGACACCGCGCGTGGTGCCGGACGGTGTGACCGAGGCCGACCACAGGCTCAGGGCCGGAAAGCTCACCGTCAAGCAGGCAGCCGTGGACAGGACACTGACCTCGGGGCACAGGACCACGGCGAAACTGACGGTGAAGAACACCGGCACGGCCCCCGCCACGTTCACCGTCGGCGAGCAGGCCGGCAGTCCCGAGTCGTCCCCGGCCGACGGGGCGGCCTGGCAGTCGGCGGCGGATCTGCCGGTCGCCACGACGGACAACGCGGTCGCCGCGCACGACGGCCTGCTCTACTCCGCGTTCGGCTACACCAGCGGCACCACCTACAACGCGGACATGTACGTCTACGACCCGGGCAGCGACACCTGGTCGCAACTGGCCGCCGCGGCCGACGGACGCGACGCACCGGCCAAGGGATTCATCGGCGACAAGTTCTACGCGGTGGGCGGCTGGCGCAACGACGGCACACCCGATCCCAAGCTGGAGATATACGACCCGGCCTCCGACACCTGGAGCACCGGAGCACCCACCCCCGAGCCCTATGCCGCCTCCGGAAGCGCCGTCCTGGACGGCAGGCTTTACGTGGTCGGCGGATGCGGTGTGCACACCTGCGCCAACACGGACGTGTACGCCTACGACCCCGTCACCGACAAGTGGTCGGCCATGGCCCCCTACCCGATACCCATCACCTGGACCGCCTGCGGCGAGATCGACGGCATGCTCTACTGCGCCGGCGGCCAGACGGTGGACGGCAGCACCACGAAACACGGCTACGTCTACGACCCGGTGACGGACAGCTGGTCACCGATCCCGGACAGGCCGCAGGCCGAGTGGGGGGCGAACTACGCGGCGGCGAACGGCATGCTCATCACCGTCGGCGGCCGGATCGCCACCGGCGTCACCAACAAGGTCTACGGCTACGACACGCGAGCAGGCGCCTGGACCGCACTGCCCAACGCCGTTTCCGCGATCTATCGCGGTGGTGCCGCTCCCGGCTTCTACAACGTCGGAGGCGAACGGTCGGCCTACTCGGCACCGGTCGCCACCGCCAGCGTGCTCCCCGGATTCGACCAGGGTGACGGAACGGACGACGTGACCTGGCTCGGCCTCCACGGCGGGCAGGCGACGCTGCCGCCGGGAGCGACCGCCACCGTGACCGTCTCGCTCGATGCCACGGGTGCCGAGGTCACTCAACCGGGCACCTACGCGGCCAGGTTGGCCGTGAGCACCGACACGCCCTACCACGTCGACGCGGTCCCGGTGACGATGACCGTCGACCCTCCCAAGGGTTGGACCAGGTACGCGGGCACCGTACTCGGTGAGGACGATGAAGGCGCCCCGGCTCCCCTCGCCGGAGCCACCGTCCGGCTCGTCGGCAAGAAGTCGACCCACACCCTGTCGACCGCCGTGGACGGAACCTACTCCTTGTGGCTCGACGCTCGTGGCGGTCCGCTCACGGTGACCGCCTCGATGGAGGGCTACGCGTCGCAGACCATCCGGACGACATCGGCGGAGCAGGGTTCGAGACTCGGCGACTTCACCCTGAAGAAGTCCCCGTGACCCCCGCGCCCGTGCCCGGATGAGAGCCGGGGGGGGGGGCCCGCCCCCCCCGGGGGGGGGGGCCCCCGGCGGCGCCCGGCGCGGGGGGGGGGGGGCGGGGGCCCCGAGGGGGGGCCCCGCCGGCCCCCCCCGGACGGCGCGGGGGCCGGGG
>NZ_JBIWNY010000043.1:0-52248 GCF_044767465.1 Streptomyces sp. NPDC101237
CCCGGGGGGGGGGGCCAAAACCTGTTGGGGGGGGGGGGGGGCCCCCCGGGGGCCGCCCGGGGGGGGGGGCGGCGCCGCCCCCCCCCCCCCCCCCGCGGCGTACTCGGCGACACCCCCTAGTGCCGGGGCACCCAGGTGAACTTGTCCCCGCCCACCCAGCAGACCACGGCCGGGTCGTCCAGGTCGTGGACCGTGATCCCGTGGGTCGCGGCGACCGCCAGCACCTCGGTGATGTCCCGTGCCTCGCCGACCACCTCTCCGTCGATCTCCACGATGCGGAAGGGTAGGGTGCCCGGCTTGCCGATCATGACGCCGAGCACCAGGATCCGCGGCTGGGAGATGAACGGGCTCGCTATCTCGGTCATGAAATCGAGGGTAGATCTCCCCGGGCGGATGTGACGCGCCCGATTCGCCCTGCCGCAGGAGGCGGCCAGAGGCCCCGTCGAGGCCCAGGAACAGGCCGTCCGCAGGCGGCCGCGGTCTCAGGACCGGGAATGGAGCGCCCGGATTTGCCCGGATATTTGCGCATGCTTGAAGAAGATACGGGTTGTCCGCTGCCACGAGCGGGTGATGCGTGTCACCCGGGCGGCCGGAACAGCGCCAGGTGGTTGCCCGTTGAACGAGGCGTGGGTGCGGACGGGACAGTGTCCCCGGGCCTCACCTTCCGCCCACAGGGACGATCGTCCGGCTGAAGCCCTGTGGAGCCCCTCGCCGCGAGGCGACCGCCGTGCGCACCCACCACTCGACCGCCCCGGCCGCGAATCCCCCGTCGCGGCCGGGGCTTTCCGCTGTCCGGGGGCGGTTTCCGGGCGCCGGGGGCGCGGCTTGACTTCGAGAGCACTCCAATTCGTAGCGTTCACGCCATGAGCACTACGACTGCGCAGCACAAGATCGGTTCCGGATTCGGCGCGGACAGCACCGCGGACGACGTCCTCGCGGGCCTCGACCTCGGCGGCCGGCTGGCGATCGTCACCGGTGGCTACTCCGGGCTCGGCCTGGAGACCACCCGGGCCCTGACCAAGGCGGGCGCCCGCGTCGTCGTCCCCGCGCGGCGCCCCGAGGCCGCCCGCGAGGCGCTCGCGGGGCTGGAGGGCGCGGAGGTGGACGAGCTGGACCTCGGCGACCTGGAGAGCGTGCGCGGCTTCGCCGAGCGGTTCCTGGCCTCCGGCCGGCCCGTCGACTTCATGATCGACAACGCGGGCGTCATGGCCTGCCCCGAGACCCGCGTCGGACCTGGCTGGGAGGCCCAGTTCGCCACCAACCACCTCGGGCACTTCGCCCTGGTCAACCGGCTCTGGCCGGCGCTCGCGGCGGGCGGCGGCCGGGTCGTGTCGGTCTCCTCGCGCGCCCACCACTTCGCCGGGATGCGCTGGGACGACGTCCAGTGGCAACAGGGCTACGACAAGTGGCAGGCGTACGGCCAGGCGAAGACCGCGAACGTGCTGTTCGCCGTCCACCTGGACCGGCTCGGCCAGGACTTCGGTGTCCGGGCCTTCGCCCTGCACCCGGGCGGCATCATGACCCCGCTCCAGCGGCACATCCCGCGCGAGGAGATGGTCGAGCGCGGCTGGGTCGACGAGCAGGGCACGGTGCTGAACCCGCAGGGCTTCAAGACGCCCGCGCAGGGGGCGGCCACCCAGACCTGGGCGGCCACCTCCCCGCAGCTGGCGGGCATGGGCGGGGTGTACCTGGAGGACTGCGACATCGCCGAGCCCGCCGTGGAGGGCTCGACGGCCGGTGTGAAGGACTGGGCGATCGACCCGGCGCAGGCCGCCCGGCTCTGGGGCCTCTCGGCGGAACTGACCGGCGTCGACGCGTTCGCCTGACCCGCGTCGCCCGCGTGGCCCGCGCTCAGGCGCTCAGGCGCTCAGGCCGAGGGTTCCTCCGGCAGCGGCTCCTCCGGGCTCACCACGCCCGGCCGGGGCGCGTCCCGCAGACCGGTCCCGGCCTCGTCGGTGCCGGGGAGCCCGTCCTCGTCGCGGGTGTCCGGGTCACTGCCCTCGGGGACGTCCCACGGGTCACGGTCGTCGGGGCGGGCCTGCTGGTCCGGCAGGTCCCTGGGGACGGGCCCGCCGTGGTGCTGGTCGCTCACGGCTGTACTCCTCACACGTCTCGTCGGTCCGGGCGGTACGCGGGTACCTCGGCCGGGAGGCGTGAAACCGGGGTGGATCAGCGCGGCGCGCGCTCCTCCAGGGCCATCCGCCAGGCGGGCAGCCGGTCCTCGGTCGCCGGTTCGGCGCGGCGGCCGCCCCGGCTGAAGAAGTCGGCCAGCGGCAGGATGGCGGCCCCGACGGTGACCGCGTCGGGCCCGAGCCGGCCGAGGTCGATGGTGACCTGTTCGGCCGGATGGCGCAGCGCGTACGTGGTCGCGTACCGGCGTACGGCGGGCAGGAAGCGGGCGCCGAGCTGGAGACCGGCCCAGCCGCCGATCAGGATCCGTTCGGGCTGGAAGAGGTTGATCAGGTCCGAGAGGCCGGCGCCCAGGTACTCGGCGGTCTCCTCCAGGACGGCGAGCGCGACCGGATCGGGATCCGTGCCCTCGGCCGGGTAGGCGGCGGCGAGCATCGCGGTGAGCGCGGTCTCCTCGTCGGTGTCCTCGGCCGGACGGCCGCCCTCCTCGCGCCAGCGGGCCAGCAGCGACTCGGCGCCGGCGTAGGCCTCCAGGCAGCCGAGCGCGCCGCAGCGGCAGCGCCGGCCCCGCACCCGTACCGTCAGGTGGCCCCACTCGACGGCCCGGCCGTGCTCCACCTCGGCGGTGACCAGACAGGCGCCGACGCCGGAGCCGAACAGCACCACCACGGCGTTGTCCGCGCCACGCCCGGCGCCGAACCACATCTCGGCCTGCCCCAGGGTCTTGGCGCCGTTGTCGATGAAGTACCGCACGGAGCCGGGGAGGCCGCGGCCGGTGCGCAGCAGTTCCTCCAGCGGGACCGCGTCCCAGCCGATGGTCTGCCCGTGCACCAGGGCCCCGCGGTCCGCGGTGTGCTCGACGATGCCGGGGACGCCGACGCCGACGCCGAGCAGCAGCTCGGGCGAGGCGCCCTCGGTGGCCAGGACCTCGGTGATGCCGTCCCGGATGTGGCCGACGATCACGTCGACGTCGTAGCCCTGCTGCGTCAGCGGGCGTTCGACGCGGGCGAGTTCGGTGAGCGTGAGGTCGAACAGCTCGACCCGGACCCGGGTCTCGCCGACGTCGACGCCGATCATGTGGCCGCTGTGCGGGGCGACCCGCAGCAGGGTGCGGGGCCTGCCGCCGTCGGAGTCGACGCTGCCGGCCTCCTCGACCAGGCCGTCGGCGACCAGGTCGGCGACCACGTTGCTCACCGAACCGGAGCTCAGGCCGGTGGCCGGGCCCAGCTCGAAGCGGCTGAGGGGGCCGTCGAAATAGAGTCGCTGGAGCACGGCCGTGCGGTTGGCCCTCCTGAGGTCGCGTACCGTGCGCCCGTTCCGCCCCGCCATGTGGCTCCCTTCACGAACCCTTCCCGACCTGCAACATACTCCTTCGAGAGGGCGGAAGCGATATTTTCCCAACCCTTAGTTCACGCTGTGAGCTAAGGAGAGGCCGATGCCGGATCGCGCCGTCGGGGCACGGCTCGCGCACGAGCGGCCCCCCGCCGTGACATCCCGCACGGTCCCCGGCGTCCCTCGCGGGGCGCCGGGCCACCGCGCCGGTCAGCCGGCCGCGTACACATCCTCCACATAACGGCCTTCCGTCATCAGGGAGTTCAGCCATTCGTCGGAATCTCCACGGGCGTGCGCTCACGGAGCATGGTACGGAACGCCTCCCGCACCCCCGGCGCCATCCTGCTGCCGTCCCCGCAGAAAGTGCTGGAGCTGTTCCGTCCGCAGGTGGAGGCGCGGGCGGAGCGGATCGCCGAGGCGCTGCGGCTGCGGCACCCCTCGCGCTACCGGGTGTCGGTGCGGTGGCGGGCGGGAGCGGTACGGGGAGCTGACGGCGGACCCGGTCAGCGAGACGCCGTCGCTGCTGGTGATGTTGCGGCCGGACGGCGAGCGCGAGGCGCCGCAGGCGAAGCCGTCGAAGGTCAGCGCGGTCGAGGGCCGGGTGCTGGCGCTGCCGGCCAGGGGCGCCAGCACTGTCCAGGCGGCCCGCGATCTCGGTCTCACCAGGGACGGCGTCACCTGTCACCTGCGCCGCCTGTCGGCGCGCTGGTCGGCCGCCCACCGCACCGAACCGGTGGCCCGCGCCTACGCCCTGGGCGTGCCGGCCCCCGGCGTCCGGCCGCCCGAACCGGCGGAGTAGGCCGTGCCGGCGCCTTCCGGGGCCCCGAACCGCGCCAGGGTGTGCCAGACCATCTTGAGATCCTGGACCGGGTAGCGGCCGGTGCGGGCCGCGTCGCCGAGGATCCGGGGGTCCACGACGCCCCTCTCGGCGATCAGGGCGCCGAGCGTCGCGTACCGCGGGCCGCGGTAGTCCGCGCGGCGGCGCAGCTCGGGCACGGTGATCCGGTAGCCGGGGTGCCATTCGACGGGGAAGGGCAGCCGCCGGGCGGCCGCCGCCACGGGTGTCCCCCGGTAGGAGGCGTCCAGCACCAGGGCGGCCACGTCCCGGTCGAGCCGTACCCCGCCGTGGACCTGTGTCTCGATGTAGTCGTCCAGGGCGTCCTTCTCGTCCTCCTCGGCGAGGGCGAGCAGGTGCGTGCCGGCGGCGACGCCGAAGTCTGTCGGCTCGGCCGCGCTGTCGGGGTAGCAGAAGGTCGCGCGGTGCAGGACGGGTCCGGTAAGCCGCAGGTGCGAGGAACCGAACCTGGGGGCGGCGCCCACCATTTGTCGGCGGAAGTTCAGCGCCCCGTACACCGGCCTCTCGGCCGGCTCGGCTTCGTCGTAGGCGCCGCCGAAGATCCGGCTCTCCCAGCGCCAGCGGTCGCCGCCGGGGTGCGCGGTGAGTCCGCCGTTGGAGGTGCCGGTGACGAACTGGGAGTGGTAGGCGCCGTCCCGGGCCAGCGCCTCCAGGATCGGCAGCCCGGCCGAGTGCCGGTCGGGGTGGAAGTTCAGGGTGACGGGCAGGCCGGGGTCCAGGGCCGGTCCGCGGCTCAGCGCGGCCACGTGGCGCAGCGCCGCCACGGCTCGTGCCGTCCCGGTGTCCGTGCGTTCCATCGGCTCCCCCGCGCCCGTCCCCGCCCCTCCGGTGCCGGCGACGCTATCCGATCACCGCGTTCCCGGTCGCGGGAGTTTCGTGGCGCCGAACCCGCCCCGGCGCGACGGGCGTCCCGGCGGTCGGAAGGATCCTTCTCCGGGGACCGGAGTGTTCGGCCGACGGGAAGATCGGCAAGGACCGGGAACTCCGGCGTCCCACGCCGTGCCGCCCCGCCCGGACCCGCGCCGCTCACGGGTCGCGCCGGAATGGCACCGCCGCCTCGTCGCCTCCCGCGGCCGGGCACGCTGCGTAGTCCACCCTGGTCATCCCACCATCGGCGCCCGGGTGATCCGCGGAAAACACGTTCGGCGTGACGTGTGAGGGGGAACAGGCCAAAGGATGCACGACGTACGGGAGCGGGCCAGGGGTCTGCCGGAACTGCTGCGGCGCCATCGGGACCCGGTGGTCGTCCAGACGCTGCGGTCGTCCGCCGCGGCCACGATCGCCTACGTGGTGGCGCTCCGGCTGAGTCCGGAACCGGCTCCGCTCACCGCGCCGCTGACCGCCCTCCTGGTCGTGCAGGTGACCCTGTACGCGACCCTCACCAACGGGTTCCGGCGGGTCAACGCGGTGGTGGCCGGCGTCCTGGTCGCCATCGCCTTCAGCCAGCTGGTCGGCCTGACCTGGTGGAGCCTGGCCCTGCTGATCGTGGCCTCGCTGGGGGTGGGGCACCTGGTCCGCGTCGACGAGTACATCCCCGAGGTGGCGATCAGCGCCATGCTGGTGCTCGGGGTCACCACCATCAGCAGCACCGCCTGGGCGCGGATCGTGGAGACGCTGATCGGCGCGGTGGTCGGCATGGGCTGCAATCTGCTGCTGCCTCCGCCGGTGTGGGTGGACGAGGCCGGGGAGTCGATCGAGGGCCTGGCCCGCCGTTTGCGGCAGCTGATGCTGCGCATGGGCGAGGAGGCGTCGGGGCCGACGCCGTGGCGGCAGGCGGCCGAGCGGCTGCACGAGGCCCGCCGGCTCGACCACGCCATCGTGGACGTGGACGCGGCGCTGCGGCAGGCCGAGGACAGCCTGCGGCTCAATCCGCGGGTCAGGGAGGGCCTGCTGCACCGGGTGGTGCTGCGCACCGGCCTGGACACCCTGGAGATCTGCACGGTCGTACTGCGCGTGCTGGCCCGTACCTTCACCGACCTGGCCAAGGCCCGCGAGCCCGAGCCGCTGTTCGCCTCGGACACGGGGGCCGCGGTGGAGCAGCTGCTGGCGCAGATCGCGGACGCCGTGGTGAGCTTCGCGGTGCTGGTGACCACCAGCATCAGCGAGAGCGCCGAGTCGGCCGAGGCCCGGCTCTCGGCCGAGCTGCACACCGCGGCCGGGACCCGCGACAAGCTCGCCAAGCTGCTCCGGGACGAGATCCGCCGCGACGACCGGGACTGGCAACTGCTGGGAGCCGTCCTGACCGAGGTCAACCGGCTGATCGACGAGATGAACACCGAGCACCGCACCCGACGGCTGCTGGAGGAACTGGACCGGGTCTCCGGCGAGCAGTGGGTCAAGCGGCCGCGGCTGACCTGGCTGCGGGAGCGGATCGGCGTACCGGAGCGGCTGCGGCGGAACCGGGCGGGTGGTGCGGCGCGTTCTCGGTGAAGGACGGCGTAGGGACGAAGAAGGGGGCGCGCCGGTGACGGACACGGCGGTACGGATCGACGGGAACACGCTGCGGCTGCCGGGCGGGGTGGCGGTGCGCTTCGTGCGCACCCTTCGGCTGCCGGAGACGGGCACGCATCCGCTGCCGCCGGGGCTCGGCGAGTTCCCGGTCCGGCGGGTGAGCGACCATCCGGACACGGTCCCGCCGGAGTGGCGGGCGCGCGGCGGGGTGATGCTCCCGGTGTATCTGCGCGAGGCGATGTGGCTGAGTTTCGCGGGCACGGCGGAGCCCGCCGCCCTCCAGGTCGGCGTCGGCAAGGTGTGCGCGGTCTCCGGCGAGCCGTGGAGCGACCGGCTGTCCCGGGATCCGCAGAACTACCTGGTGCTGCCCCGGCAGCCGTGGCTGGACGGCATCAATTCCGGACGGGGCACGGTCCGCCAGTTCGTGGCGGTGCCGCTGGGCCTCGGCGCCACGGTGGAGGGACAGGTCACCGGCGAGGAGGTGTGGGGCGGGGTGCAGCTGCAGTCCTTCACGCTGAAGGACGAGCCGCTCGCCCGGTGGCGGCGCGAGGAGCGGCTGCGGCGCGAGCGGACACCGGCGCCCGGCGGGCCCGGCGGCTACGGCGCGGCGCTCCCGATGATGGCCGCGGCACCGGCGCCCGGCGCCGCTCCGCGCTCCCGTGCGGCCGGGATGGGTCTCGGGGCGGGCGGCTCGATGCGCCAGGAGGTCTACGAGGACGACCGGCCGGCAGCCGACTGGGCCGCGAGTCCGGCCGGCCGGGTCTTCGTGCACCTGGTCACGCCTCCCCAGTGGCGTCGCATCACGGGCGAGGAGCCGCCGCCGTCGCCGGTGGACCGGGCCGCGTACACCCGCGCCGGGCTGCCCTGGTACGACTACTACGACCAGGACGCCCGGGATCTTGCTCCCACGGACACCCTGGAAGGGGTCAAGCCGGTCGGCGACTGGCTCGGCGACGACCTGGAGCCCTGGCAGCAGCCGACCGACGGGCAGGTGATCCCGCTGAAGGACCCGCCGGGCAAGCCGGTGGCGGACGGCGACTGGTGACCGTCTGTTGCAGGTGACGCAACGGCCGTTGTCCTTCTTGCTTTTGCCCCCGAGCCCGCGTCAAGGTTGCTGTGACGACCGAGGTGACCGACGACCTGAGGTGCGGGCATGGGCAGTGGTGCGGAAGCGACGCGGGGCGGCTGGAGCAGGCGCCGGTTCGTCGGCGCGGTGGCGGGAGCGGCCGCGGTGGCGGCGGTCCCCGCGCCCGCGGCCCCGCCCGGGGATCGTGCCCCCGCGCCCCGTCCGCGCCGGGCGGCGAAATCTCCGGCGGCACCGGCCGGGCCGCGTCCGCTCCATCTCGGCACCTACACCTCCGTGGACGGCGGTGGCACCGGCATCGGCCTGGCCTCCTACGATCCCGGCACCGGCGAGATCACCGGCGCCGGCACGCTCACCGGCGTCGCGGACCCGTCGTATCTCGCCGTGCATCCGGACGGCCGCACGCTGTACGCGGTGAACGAGCGCACGGACGGCGGGGTGACCGCCGTACGCCTCGCGGACCGGAGGATCCTCGGCACCCGGAGCACGGGCGGGGCGGGGCCCTGTCATCTCTCGGTGCACCCGAGCGGCCGCTGGCTGCTGAGCGCGAACTACACCTCGGGCAGTGTGGCCGTCCATCCGATCGACGGCGCGGGCGCCCTCGGCGAGCGCACCGACCTGGTCACGCACACGCGTCCGGCGCCCGGTCCCGGGCAGCAGGGCCCGCACGCCCACCAGTTCCTCACCAGTCCGGACGGCGGCCATGTCCTCGCCGTCGACCTGGGCACCGACACGGTCTACAGCTACCGCCTGGACCTCACCCGGGGCCGGCTCACCGAGGTGGCCCAGGCGCACACCAGGCCGGGGGCCGGACCGCGTCATCTGACCTTCCATCCGGGCGGGCGGTACGCGTACCTGGCCAACGAGGTGGACGACACGATCGCGGTGTGCGGTTACGACCAGGCCTCCGGCCGGCTCTCCGTCGGCGCTCCGCAGTCCACCGGCAGCGGGGCGGGCACCACCAACTACCCGGCGCAGCTCCTGGTCACCGCCGACGGTTCCTACGCCTACCTGGCCAACCGCGGCGCCAACACGCTCGCGCGGTACGCGGTCGAGGCCGCCGGGGCCCGGCTGCGGCTGCTGGACACGGTGCCGGTGGAAGGGGACTTCCCCCGGCAGATCGCTCTCTCGCCGGACGGCCGGCTGCTGTTCGCCGCGTGCCAGCGGTCCGGCACCGTGAGTGTCTTCGGCGTCGACCGGGCCACGGGCGAACTCCGGCTCACCGGGCGGCCGTTCGCGTCACCCGTCGCCGTCTGCGCGCTGCCGCTGTAGCGTCCGCGGGCAGGAGGCGGCGGCCTGGTTCAGCAGGACGTGCATGCGCTCGGTGAGCTGGGTGACGTCGTCGGCGGGCGCGTGGAAGGCCAGGCGTACGTCGCCGTGGGCGCGGGTGCGTTCGATGCGCAGGGTCAGTCCGTGCCGGTCCACGGCCAGCGGCTGGACGCGGGTCACGGCGTGCAGGGTCTGCGGCTCCACGAGCCTGGTGAGGCGCTCGACGGCGTCCGGGTGGGCGTCGGCGAGGTGGGTGAGCAGGTGGGCCTCGGCACCCGCGAGCGGGTCGGGGGACGCGGCGGCGAACTCGCCGAGGTCGACGACGACCGCGCCGGAGGGCCGGCGCAGCACCACCCGGGTGGGCTGGAAGACGAGGTGCTCCTCGTGGAGAGCGAACCAGCCGGCCATCCACAGCCGGGCCCGGATCCGGTTGCGCACCGCGACGGGCGCGACGTCGGCGAACTCCAGCACCGCGGACGGCTCGCCGCGCGGTGCGCAGATCGCGGCCGCGAGCAGGGCGCTGTCCTCCGGTACGTGCAGCAGGACCCGGCCGTCGTCGGCGACCGCGTGCGCGCCGACGAACTCCTCGCGTCCGCCCTCCGCGGTCACCGCGCACGACCACGCCGTGGCCAGCACCGACCGGGCCTGTTCGGCCGCGCCGGGGCCCGCCGCCCAGGCCGCCTGTTCGTCACCCATCCCGAACCTCCCTAGGTAAGCCTCACCTAACTTAGCGAAGATCGGGGAGTACGCCAAGCACGCCGCGCGCGACGCGCACGACGAACGGGTTCAGGAGATGACGCCGAGCAGCGCCCGCGCGCACAGGTCCCGCACCTGCTGCCGGGTCAGCTCCCCGGTGCGCAGCCACTCCAGGCAGACGTGCGTGGTGAAGGCGAGCCAGCCGCGTACCGCCAGCCGGGTGTCGGGGCGCAGCTCCAGGGCGGGGCCGAACTCGGGGTCCGCGGCGAGGGCGGCCAGGATCTGACGCTCCTGCGCGGCCTGCGCCCGCCGGTAGACGCGCCGCACGGCCTGGTCGCCGGAGGCCTCGGCGCGATGGAAGGCACGGAAGCCGTGCGCGTGCGTGTGAACGTAGTCGAGGTAGACGTCGAGGCCCGCGGCGAGCTGCTCCCGGGCGGACATGCCGGGCCCGGCCGCGGTCATCCGCAGCATCCGCTCACTCTCCCGCTCCACCACCGCGGCGAAGAAGTCCCGTTTGGTCGGAAAATAGTGGTACAGCAGCCCTCGGGAGACGCCCGCGATCTCCGCGACCTGCTCGATCCACACGTCGCCGTACGGGCTCTCGGAGAAGAGCCGGGCACCGACCGAGAGGAGCTGCTCGCGTCGTTCCGCGGTGCTGAGTCTGCGACGGCTGCGCTCACCCTGGTTCGCGACCATGTCCGCACTGTACTTGACGTGGATTCAACAACGGGACGAGACTGACCCCGCCTATTGAACTCACGTACAACTAGCTCAACCTGCCGCAGCATCGAGGGAGATCGCGTCATGGCGGAGACGGCCACGCAGACGACGACGGGAGCGGGCGGCCCGCTGCCGAAGGGGTTCCGGGGCGCCGAGCAGGGATGGCCCGAGCTGCACCGGATTCCGCACCCGCCGCGCCGGCTGCCCCTCCTCGGCGACGTCCTCGGCGTCGACCGCCGCACGCCGCTCCAGGACTCCATGCGCCTCGCCCGGCAGCTGGGCCCGGTCTTCCGCCGCCGGGCGTTCGGCAACGAGTTCGTCTTCGTGTGGGGCGCCCGGCAGGCCGCCGACATGGCCGACGAGACACGGTTCGCCAAGCACGTCGGCCTCGGGGTCGCCAACCTGCGCCCGATCGCCGGGGACGGGCTGTTCACGGCGTACAACCACGAGCCGAACTGGCAGCTGGCGCACGACGTGCTGGCCCCGGGCTTCAGCCGGGAGGCCATGGAGGGCTATCACGCGATGATGCTGTCCGTGGCCGGCCGCCTGACCGGCCACTGGGACCGGGAGCTGGCCGCGGGCCGCTGGGTCGACGTGCCCGGCGACATGACCAAGCTGACCCTGGAGACGATCGCGCGGACCGGGTTCGGACACGACTTCGGCTCCTTCGAACGGGACCGGCCGCACCCCTTCGTGACCGCGATGATCGGCACCCTCACCTACGCCCAGCGCCTCAACAGCGTCCCCGGGCCGCTGGCCCCGCTGCTGCTGCGGCAGGCCGCCCGGCGCAACGCGGCCGACATCTCCTTCCTCAACCGCACGGTCGACGACCTGGTCGCCGAGCGCCGCGCGTCGGGACGCGGGGACGGCGACCTGCTGGACCGGATGCTGGAGACGGCCCACCCCCACACCGGGGAGCGGCTGTCGGCGGAGAACGTGCGCCGCCAGGTGATCACCTTCCTGGTGGCCGGCCACGAGACGACCTCGGGCGCGCTCTCCTTCGCCCTGCACTACCTCGCCCTGCACCCGGAGATCGCCGCCAGGGCCGCCGCCGAGGTCGACCGGGTCTGGGGCGACACGCCCGCGCCGGACTACGACCAGGTCGCCAAGCTCCGTTACGTCCGCCGGGTCCTCGACGAGTCGCTGCGGCTGTGGCCGACCGCGCCCGCCTTCGCCCGCGAGGCGCGCGTGGACACCGTGCTCGCCGGCGACCATCCGATGCGCCGGGGCGCCTGGGCCCTGGTCCTGACCCCGATGCTGCACCGGGACCCCGAGGTGTGGGGCCCGGACGCGGAGGGCTTCGACCCGGACCGCTTCGAGCCGAAGGCGGCGCGCAGCCGCGCGCCGCACACCTTCAAGCCGTTCGGCACGGGGGCCAGGGCCTGCATCGGCCGCCAGTTCGCCCTGCACGAGGCGACCCTGGTCCTCGGCCTGCTGCTGCGCCGCTACGGCCTCCAAGCCGACCCCGACTACCGGCTGCGGGTGACCGAGCGGCTGACGCTGATGCCGGACGGCCTGCGGCTGCGGCTGGAACGACGCCGGCCGGCCCCGGCGCCGGTGACCGTGCCGGACGGCACGGCCGCCTCAGCGGGCGGCGGCTGCCCAGTGCACGGGGCGGGTGACTGACGCCGGCAGCCGGGTGCCGGCACTGCCCCGGGCCGCGTCGAGCTGCGGCTGGGTCAGGAAGAACGCGCCCGTGAGGTCCGCGCCCGTGAGATCGGCGTCGCGCAGGTCGGCGCCGATCAGGTCGGTGTCGCGCAGGTCCGCGCCGGTGAGGTCGGCGGCGATCAGGTAGGCCCCGCGCAGGCTCGCGCCGCGCAGCACGGCGCCTTTGAGCCGGGCACCCATCAGGTCCGCGCCGCGGCGGTCCTTCCGCCGCCCGGGCACGCCCGCGCGTACCAGCTCGCTGGTGCGCAGCAGCAGTACGCTCACCTGCTGCCGGTGGGCGGCCACGTCGAGGGCGGCGAGGTCCTCGGGGGTGCCGAGGGCCAGTTCGCCGGTGGTCCGGAGCAGCTCCCGCAGCTCCGCGTGGACCGGGCGGGCGGCGGGCAGTTCCAGCGCCTCGGTGAGGTACCAGAGCAGCTCGTGCAGCTGCCGTACGACCGGGAAGACGTCGAACATCCGGCGGGCGTCCTTTGCGGACCCGGCCCGCCAGTCCTGTCCGCCGAAGGTGACCTGCGAGACCCGTTGCCCGGCGCCGAAGCAGTCGTAGACGGTGCAGCCGGTAAACCCGCTGCGCCGCAGGTCGGTGTGGATCGTGCAGCGGTGGTCGCCGCCGAGGTTCCGGCAGGGGCTGCCCGCGGGCTTGTCGACCGCGAAGTCGGCCGAGGCCGTGAAGGACAGGGCGACACAGCACAGGCCGAAACAGCGGGCACAGTCCCCGCGCAGCTCCCGCAGTCCGGACCGTTCAGATATGTGTTCTGGCACCCGTACATCGTACTGAGAGGATCGTGCAGGTCCTCGATGCGATCGTTCTAACGTTCGCGCAGCTCAGGCTGGTTTGCTCGAAGAGCCGGATTCCCCGGCCCAGCTACCAGGGAGCATGACATGGCACTCGACTCGTACGTCGGCCTCGGCCGTTCAGGTCTCAAGGTGAGCCCGTTCTGCCTCGGCGCGATGAACTTCGGCGAGGACGGCGGCTTCGGCTGTTCGGTCGAGGAGGCGGAGAGGATCCTCCAGACCTATCTCGACCTCGGCGGCAACTTCGTCGACACGGCGAACTTCTACACCAACGGCCACTCGGAGGCGATCCTCGGCGACTACTTCGCCGCCCACCCCGGCCGGCGCGACCGCCTGGTGCTCGCCACCAAGTTCTACGGCAACCTCCACCTCGGCGACCCGAACGGCGGCGGCGCGGGCCGCAAGGCCCTCGTCGGCCAGCTGGAGGAGTCACTGCGCCGGCTGCGCACCGACTACATCGACCTGTACTGGCTGCACAACCACGACCGGTCCACGCCCGTCGAGGAGACCCTGCGCACGCTCGACGACCTGGTGACGGCCGGCAAGATCCGGTACGTCGGCTTCTCGGACACCCCGGCCTGGTTCACCGCCAAGGCCCACACCACGGCGCTGCTGCGCGGCTGGACGCCGGTGACCGCGCTGCAGATGGAGTACTCGCTGCTGGAGCGCACCATCGAGGGCGAGCTGGTCCCGCTGGCCGAGGACGCCGGAATGGGCCTGCTGCCCTGGAGCCCGCTCAAGTCCGGCTTCCTGTCCGGCAGGTACCGCCGCGATCAGGCGGCACCCGCCGACGCCAGGCGGCCCGCGGTCCTCGGGCGGCCCAGTGAGGCCCAGTTCACCGTGATCGAGGAACTCGCCGCGGTCGCCGAGGAGGCCGGGGCGAGCCCCGCCGCCGTGGCGCTGTCCTGGGTGCAGAACCGTCCCGGTGTCACCTCCACGCTGATCGGCCCGCGCACGCTCGGCCACCTGGAGGCGAACGTCGCCGCCCTCGACGTACGCCTGACCCCGGAGCAGACGGCCCGCCTGGACGAGGTCTCGGCGCCCGCCCTCGGTTTCCCCCACGACCTCAACCGCCAGGTCGGCGCGATGCTCAAGTACGCGGGCGCCACGGTCGACGGGGAGCCGACCGCGGTCTATCCGCCGCTGCTGGCCAGCACCGCGCGCTACTGACCCGGGTCCTCGTCCGGCCGTACGTGGCCGAGTCTGGCGGGGTTGGTGACCACGTAGACGCCGCGGACCCGGTCGCCGTCCGGGGTGAGGTCCATGACCATCACGGCGTACGGCGAGTCGCCGCTGAACAGCACGGCCGCGTCGTCGCCGTTGACCCGGCGGTAGTGCACGTCCAGGTCCCCGGCGCGCCGGCCGGTGTAGCCCGCCCGCATGCGGTGCCCGGCGACGGCGCGTGACACCGCCGCCGGATCGAAGACGTCGGCGGCTGCCACCCGCAGCCGCGCGTCCCCGGCCGGGAACCGTTCGGGACGGCGGGTGACGGCGGTGACCGTGTGCCCCTCGGCGAGCGCCTGCGCGGTCACCTGCCGGCCGGTCGGTCCGTTCGCGCCGAATACGACGATGTTCACGTGCTCTTCCCCTCTCCTGAGGACTGCTGCCCTGTGAGAGGGGGCCGGCGGCGGCGAGTGTGACATCCCGCCGCCGGGCGGCGGACATGTCATCGTGCCTCGGCGGGCAGGTCCAGGCGGCCGAGCCGGTCGGGGTCGGCGAGGATGTACATCGCGGTGATGCGGCCGTCCATCACGGTGACCGCCGAGACCGACAGCGGACGCCCCTCGGGCATGGTGACCACGCCGACCGTGCCGTTGACCAGCACCGTCCGCGACCAGGCCGAGAACTGCCGGAAGGTGAACGCCCCTTCGGCCACCGACCGGGCCCCGCGCAGCACCTTGGAGGCGGCCGCGCCGCGCACCAGCGCTCCCGAGTCCACGCGCAGCACCACGTCGGGGTGGAGCACCGCGAGCAACGCCTCGAAGTCGCCGTCTCGGGAGGCCGCGAGGAAGGCCTCCACGGCACGGCGCTGCCGGCCGAGGTCGGGGTCGGCCGACGGGGCGACGCCCTGCACCCGGCGGCGGGCACGGCTGGCCAGCTGCCGGGTCGCCGCCGCGCCGCGTTCCACGATCGGCGCGATGTCGTCGAAGGGCACCGCGAACATGTCGTGCAGGACGAACGCCAGCCGCTCGTCGGGCTCCAGCGTCTCCAGGACGATCAGCAGGGCGATCCCGACGGAGTCCGCCTCGACCGCCTCCTGTTCGGGGTCCGCCTCGGACAGCGGCCGGACCACCGGGTCGGGGACGAACGTCTCGTCGATCGGCTGCTCGCGGCGGGCCGTGCGGGAGCGCAGCAGGTCCAGGCAGACCCGGCCGGTCACCGTGGTCAGCCAGCCGCCGAGGTTGCGGATCTCGTCCGCCCCGGTGCGGCCGAGCCTGAGCCAGGCCTCCTGGACCGCGTCCTCGGCCTCGGTGACCGAACCGAGCATCCGGTAGGCCACCGCGCGCAGCCGCTCGCGGTGCTCCTCGAAGCGGCCCGCCAGCAGTTCCGTGTCGTTCATCCCGTCTCCCCGTCCGTCGGCCGGGGCGCCCGGCCGTCGCCGGGCGCCCTCCCCGCACACCGTCTTACCAGGAGGTGCGGACAGCGGGTGTCCGCCGGTCGCGTCCGCGTGCCCCGCCGCGGGGCTCAGACCTCGTCGCGGACGAGAGCCAGGAGCCGGTCCAGGACGCGCGGGGCGCCGGTGCGCAGGCCGTCGTGCCCGAACTCGTCGGTGACCCAGGTGCGCAGGCCCCGCACGGCCCGCGCGGTCTCCAGCGAGTGCCCGGCGTCGACGTACATGTCGTCGTGGTAGACGGCGGCGGCGACCGGGACCTCGTTGGCGGCGAGCCGGGCCGGGTCGTACAGCGGCTGCCAGTCGGTGCGGGCGGCGACCAGTTCGGCGGCCTCGCGCAGCGGGCGCAGGGACGGGTCGGTCTCGAACATCCAGGGGTGGACCGTCTCGCCGGTGAACAGCACCGGGGCGTCGTCGGCCAGCGCCTTGGCGGCGTCGAACTGCGGGAACTCGGCGCGCACCCGCTCGGCCGCCCAGGCGGTGGGTCGGCTGTCCTGGCCGTAGACCGGTTCGTGGACGAGGGCGTAGAGCGGGTTGCCCGCGTACGACAGCAGGGCCCGGACCTGCTCCTGGAAGGCGTCGGAGAGTTCGGGTCCGGCCGCGGTGCGCACGAAGGCGTCCTCCAGCAGGAAGTGGAGGCGGTGGCTGCCGTCGCTCATGCCGAGCATCAGGCCGAGGGACTGGAAGGCCTCGACGGTGAGCCGGTAGCCGCCGGGCAGCTCCACCGGGTGGTCCAGGAGGTGCTCGGCGATGCGGCGGACCCGCTCGACGTCCATCGGGTAGCGGTCGTAGTGGGCGGCGACCTTGCGTTCGATGCGCGGGTAGGCGGCGCGGTAGACGTCGTCGGCGTGCGCGTCCAGGGACGGCAGGCCGCCGGTGATGAGGGAGGTCGCGAGGCCTTCGGGCGCGAACGACAGGTAGGTCACCGTGCAGAAGCCGCCGAAGCTCTGGCCGAGGGTGGTCCAGGGGGCTCCGCCGGTGAGCCGGGGACGGATCGCCTCGCAGTCCCGGACGATCGAGTCGGCGCGGAAGCGGGCGAGGTGGTCGGCCTGGGCGGCCGGGCCGCCGCGCAGCGGCAGCGTCTGGCGGCCGAGAGGGGTGGACCGGCCGGTTCCGCGCTGGTCGAGAAGGAGGACGCGGTACTCCCGCAGGGCCCTGTCGAGCCAGGCCTGACGTCCGACGAAACGATTCGCCCCAAATCCCGGGCCGCCCTGCAGGTAGAGCAGCCAGGGCAGCTCCTCGTCCGCCCGCTCGCTCGCGACCGCCTCACGGGCGTACAGCTCGATGGTCTCGCCGTCCGGGTCGGCGTGGTCCAGCGGGACGGTGAAGTGGTGGTCGGTGAGGACGACACCGGGCTGGCGATAGCTGAGGCTCAACGTATCTCCCGTGACGGACGGATGGTCGCGACCCAGTTCAGCACACGTACGGGGCCGCGCCGCGCCCGGGATCATGAAATCGTTACTGAACAACCGATCAGCGGGCGGCGAGGCTGGAGCGGCGCACCACCAGTTCCGGCTGGAGCACCACCCGGCGGTGCTCGTGCGCCGCCTGCCCGTCGCGCTCCTCGGTCTCCTCCAGCAGCAGGTCGGCGGCCATCGCGCCCATGGTCATGGCCGGCTGGCGGACCGAGGTCAGCGGGACGGCGGCCGCGGCGGCGAACTCGATGTCGTCGTAGCCGACGATCGCCAGGTCGTCCGGGACGACCACCCCGGCCGCGTACAGCGACTGCAGGACACCGAGGGCGAGCAGGTCGTTGGCGCAGAACACGGCGGTGGGCCGGTCCGCGAGCCCGAGCAGTCGCGCCCCCGCGTCCCGGCCCGCCGCGACGTCCAGGCGCTCCGTCGGCAGTTCGCGCAGCGCGTCGGGCCCCAGCCCCGCCTCGGCGAGGGCGTTGAGCGCGCCGGTGCGCCGGTCGCGGACCTGGTTGAGCCCGGGAGGCCCGCTGACGTAGGCGATGGACCGGTGTCCGGCGTCGACGAGGTGCCGGACCGCGAGCGCGCCGCCGGCCACGTCGTCCACGCTGACCGAGCACTCGGTGGTGCCCTCGGCGACCCGGTCGACCAGCACGAAGGGGATGCCGTGCCGGCGGAAGGCCGCGATGTTGCGGCCGGTGGCGTCGGCCGGGGTGAGCAGGACGCCGCGCACCCGCTGCTCGGCGAAGAGCGCGAGGTAGTCGGCCTCCTCGCCGGCGTTCTGGGCGCTGTTGCAGACCATCACGCCGAGCCCGGCCTGCCGCGCCGCGCGTTCGGCGCCGCGGGCCACGTCCACGAAGAAGGGGTTGCCCATGTCGAGGACGAGCAGACCCATGATCCGGCTGCGGCCCGCCCGCAGCTGGCGCGCGGACTCGCTGCGGACGTACCCGAGCCGTTCGATCGCCGACTGCACCCGCGCCCGGGTCTCGCCGGCGACGGACTCCGGGCGGTTGATGACGTTGGAGACCGTGCCCACCGAGACTCCGGCGGCGCGGGCGACGTCCTTGATACCCACCGACTGGGCCATCGGGCGAGACCTCCAGAAAACCGTGGACGGCGCCTCCGCGGCGGGGAGGGGCACATCCGGAAGGGCTTCACATTACGACATGACGCGCACACCGGCCCGGGCCCGCCGGACCGGGCGAGGCCGGCCACGGGCAGCGCCCCGGGCGTCCGGCACACCGCCGTCGCCCAGCGGCTTCGGCGGTGTGCCGGAGGCCCCGGACGCGGTGGCCAGGCGCCGCCCGACCGGTGCGAGGACCGGGTCGGTGCGCCGGTGGTCAGGCGAGGTGGAACACCTCGGTGAGCGGTGTCATCGCCTCGTCGGGCCGGGCGCCGTCCGGTGCGACGAAGAAGGGTGCCATCTCCGCCTGCCAGCGGGCGTTGACCTCGGTGGCCGCCATGCCGGCGCGGGCGGCCTCGAAGTCCTCCGTCTCCAGATAGCCGACCAGCAGGCCGTCGTCGCGCAGGAACAGCGAGTAGTTGTGCCAGCCGGTGGCCGAGAGCGCCTCGCGCATCCGCGGCCACACGGCGGCGTGGCGTTCGCGGTACTCGGCGACGCGGTCCTCGCGGACCCTGAGGAGGAAACACACCCGCTGCATCAACGCCCCCTGACGGACTAGAAGTTGAACTGGTCGATGTTCTTGGCGTCGAACACGGTCGGCTTGCCGAGGTTGATCACGCCGTCCTTGCCGATGGTGTACGTGGTGCCGCCGGCCTTGAAGGTCTCGCCCTCCTTGCCGGTGATCTGCCCGGAGGCGAGCGCGACGGCGGTGCGGGCGGCGAGGTCGCCGAGCTTGGCCGGGTCCCACAGCTCGAAGCCCTCGACGGTGCCGTTCTTCACGTACTTGCGCATGTCGTTCGGGGTGCCGAGACCGGTCAGCTCGACCTTGCCCTTGTACTTGGAGCCGGACAGGTACTGCGCGGCCGCCTTGATGCCGACGGTGGTCGGGGAGATGATGCCCTTGAGGTTCGGGTACTGCTGGAGCAGGCCCTGGGTCTGCTGGAAGGACTGCTGGGCGTCGTCGTTGCCGTAGGCGACCTTGACCAGCTTGACGTCCTTGTACTTCGGGTCCTTCAGCTCCTCCTTCATGAACCCGATCCAGGTGTTCTGGTTGGTCGCGGTCTGCGCGGCGGACAGGATCGCGATCTCGCCCTTGTACCCGATCTGTTCGGCGAGGAGCTGGACCTCGGTGCGGCCGAGGTCCTCGGCGCTGGCCTGCGAGACGAAGGCGTTGCGGCAGCCGACGTTGGTGTCGGAGTCGTAGGTGACGACCTTGATGCCGTTGCTCATGGCCTGCTTGAGCGCGGTGCACAGGGCGCCGGGGTCCTGGGCGGAGACGGCCATGGCGTCCACCTGCTGCTGGGTGAGGGTGTTGACGTAGGAGACCTGCCCGGAGGTGTCGGTGGCGCTGGAGGGCCCGACCTCCTTGTAGGTGCCGCCCAGTTCGGTGAGCGCCTTCTCGCCTCCCTTGTCGGCGGAGGTGAAGTAGGGGTTGTTGACCTGCTTGGGCAGGAAGCCGACGGTCAGCCCCTTCTTGAGGGCGGCGTTCGGATCGGCCTTGGCGGTGGAGGTGGCGGCCTTGTCGTCGCCGCCGGAGTTGTTCTTGGTGGTGCCGCCGCAGGCGGTGGCGGCGAGCGAGAGGGCCGAGACGGCGGCGAGAGCGACGCAGGCACGCCGGAGGGATGACTTGCGCATGGCGGTTCCTTTGGCAGTGGGAGCGACGAGGACGCGCCCGTGTTCCTTTTCGGGGCGCGGGACTGCGGTGCGGGTGCGGCTGCGCCGCGCGGGCGCGGTCGATCACACCCGACTCACGGTGATTCAGGTGGCCTTGGCGGCCTTGTACCGGGCGAGAGCGATCTGCCGGGCGACCCTCGGGCCCAGCACCGAGACGACGAGCAGCACGCCGGTGACGACGATCTGGGACTGCGCGGAGACATTCAGCAGGCTCATCACGTTCTGGAGCGCCCCGAGCAGGAACACCCCCGCGATCGCGCCGCCGAGCGTCCCCCGGCCGCCGTCGAAGTCGATGCCGCCCAGCAACACCGCCGCCACGACGCTCAGTTCGAGGCCCGTCGCGTTGTCGTACCGCGCGCTGGCGTAGTGCAGCGCCCAGAAGACCCCGGTCAGGGACGCCATCAGGCCGGTGACGACGAACAGGACCAGCTTGTTGCGCTTCACCCGGATCCCGGCGAACCGCGCCGCCTCCTCGCTGGCGCCGACCGCGAACAGCGACCGCCCGAACGGCGTGGCGTGCAGCACCACCACGGCGATCACGAGGAGCACCAGGAAGGGCAGGAAGGCCCGTGGCAGGAACGTGTCGCCGAGCCGGCCGGCCGCGAAGTCGAGGTACTGCGTGGGGAAGTCGGTGACCGCGTCCGACCCGAGCACGATCTGCGCGACGCCCCGGTAGGCCGCGAGCGTGCCGATGGTGACGGCCAGCGACGGCAGGCCGAGCCGGGTCACCAGCAGCCCGTTGACCAGTCCGCAGGCCACGCCCAGCAGCAGGCACAGCGGGATGATCGTCTCGATCGCCATGCCCTCGTTCCAGAGCCGGCCCATCACCGCGCCCGAGAGCCCGGCGGTGGAGGCCACCGACAGGTCGATCTCACCGGCCACCACCAGCAGCGTCATCGGCAGCGCGACCAGGGCGATCGGGAGCGTGTTGCCGATCAGGAACGACAGGTTGAGAGCGTTGCCGAAGCCGTCGACGAAGCCGAAGGAGAACAGCAGCAGGACGATCAGCAGGGCGCCGACGACGGTGTCCCAGCGAACCGCACGCGTCAGGGACTCAGGCATGGCCGGCACTCTCCTTGCTGGTCGCGGTCCTCTTGAGGGCCGACTTCTTCTTCAGCGCGGCCGCCACCCGCAGCGCCACGACCCGGTCGACGGCGATGGCGAGCAGCAGCAGGAAGCCGTTGATGGCGAGCACCCACACGGAGCTGACCCCGAGGGCGGGCAGCACGCTGTTGACGGAGGTCAGCAGCAGCGCGCCGAGCGCGGCGCCGTACACGCTCCCGGAGCCGCCGGTGAAGACCACGCCGCCGACCACCACGGCGCTGACGACGGTGAGTTCGTAGCCGTTGCCGGTGCCGGAGTCGACGTTGCCGAAGCGGGCCAGGTACATGGCGCCGGCGAGACCCGCGAGGGCGCCGCAGAAGGTGTAGGCGGTGAGGATCCGCCGGCGCACCGGGATGCCGGCCAGCCGGGCGGCCTCCGGGTTGGAGCCGAGGGCGTACAGCTCCCGGCCGCTGCCGAAGTGCTTGAGGTAGTAGGCGGTGGCGACCAGGACGGCGAGCGCGATGAGCGCGAGCCAGGGCACCGCCGCAAGCCCGCCCGAGCCGAAGTCGTTGAATCCGCCGGGGAGATCGGCGGCCGTGATCTGCCGGGAGCCGACCCAGATGGAGTCGACGCCGCGGATGACGTAGAGCGTGCCGAGGGTGACGACGAGGGCGGGCACCTGGCCGAGGCTGACGAGCAGGCCGTTGAGCAGGCCGCAGCCGACGCCGAGCAGGACGGCCAGCACGATCGCGACGACGGTGCTGCCGCCGCCGTGCAGGTAGTCGCCTGCGGCGAAGGCGGTGATGCCGAGCGTCGAGCCCACCGACAGGTCGACGTTGCGGGTGATCACCACCAGGGACTGGCCGGTGGCGACCAGCACCAGGATGGTGGCGTTCAGGAGCAGGTCCTTGATGCCCTGCTGGGAGAGGAACTGGCTGTTGCCGGCCTGGGTGACGGCGATCATCACCAGGAACACGGCCAGGATGGCGAGTTCGCGCATCCTGAAGACGCGGTCGACGAGCCGGGTCCCGCTGGACTCGGGCGCCTCGGCGACGGAGGTCTGTCCGGAGGTGGTCACCGTCATGCGGCGGCCCTCCCCACGGGGCTGGTCGTCATGCGGCGGCCCTCCCGGTCGCTGCGGCCATCACGGTTTCCTCGGTCGCGTCGGAGCGCGGGATCTCGGCGGTGATCCGGCCCTCGTGCATCACCAGCACGCGGTCGGCCATGCCGAGGATCTCGGGCAGGTCGGAGGAGATCATCAGGACGGCGACCCCGTCGGCCGCCAGCTCGCCGAGAAGCCGGTGGACCTCGGCCTTCGTCCCGACGTCGATGCCCCGGGTCGGCTCGTCGACGATCAGCACCCGCGGCCCGGTCGCCAGCCATTTGGCGAGGACCACCTTCTGCTGGTTGCCGCCGGAGAGCGTGTTGACGGTGTCGGCGATCCGGGCGTACTTCACCTGGAGCCTCACCGCCCAGTCGAGGGAGCGGCTGCGCTCGGCGCCGCGGTTCACGAGACCGGCCCGGGCGGTCGTGCGCAGTCCGGTCAGGCCGATGTTGCGCTCGATGGACATGTCCATCACCAGGCCCTGGGCGCGGCGGTCCTCGGGGACCAGGGCGAGTCCGGCGGCCATCGCGGTGGAGGGGGCGCCGTTCGTCAGTCTGCGGCCCCGCACCTCCACCTCCCCCGCGTCCCAGCGGTCGACGCCGAACACGGCCCGCGCGACCTCGGTCCGGCCGGCGCCGACCAGTCCGGCCAGGCCCACGATCTCGCCGGCGCGGACCTCGAAGGAGACGTCGGTGAAGACGCCCTCGCGGGTCAGCCGCCGTACCGAGAGCGCGACTTCACCCGCCGGGACGTCCTGCTTGGGGTACAGCTCGTCCAGGTCGCGGCCGACCATCCGGCGCACCAGGTCGTCCTCGGTCATGCCCTCGACGGGCTCGCTGGCGATCCGGGCGCCGTCCCGCAGGGTGGTGACCCGGCCGCAGATCCGGAAGATCTCCTCCAGCCGGTGGGAGATGAAGAGCACGGCGGCGCCGTTCTCGCGCAGGGTGCGCACGACACCGAAGAGGCGGGCGACCTCGCTGCCGGTGAGGGCCGCCGTCGGCTCGTCCATGATCAGGACCCGGGCGTCGAAGGAGAGCGCCTTGGCGATCTCCACGATCTGCTGGTCCGCGATCGACAGGCCGCGGGCCGGGCGGTCGGGGTCGAGTGCGACGCCGAGCCGCTTCATCAGGGCGGCGGTGGCCGCGCGGGTGGCCTTGTGGTCGATCCGGCCGAGCGCGCGCCGGGGCTGACGGCCCATGAAGATGTTCTCGGCGATCGAGAGGTCGGGGAAGAGCGTGGGTTCCTGGTAGATGACGGCGATCCCGGCGTCGCGGGCGTCGCCGGGGCCGTGGAAGACGACGGGCTCGCCGTCGAGCAGCACCTGGCCGGCGTCCGGTCGGTGCACCCCGGCGAGGGTCTTGATCAGCGTCGACTTGCCCGCGCCGTTCTCGCCGGCGAGGGCGTGCACCTCGCCGGGAAACAGCTCCAGGGAGACGTCCCGCAGGGCGCGGACGGCGCCGAAGGACTTGGAGACGTCCTTCAGTGCCAGCACCGGGGCCGGTCCCGTGTCGGACGGGTGGGTCATGGAGGCTCCTCGACGACACCCGCGTGGCGGTCGGCACCGACCCCACGGCGTCGTGAAAGGTTTCAACTGGATTGCCGGGACCGTAGGCACCACGGGCATGTCACGTCAATGGGTCCGTGTCGAAAAGTTTCCCTGATCCCCGGTCACGACTGGGTTACGGACAATCGGGTCGGCCGGAGTGCTTGACACTCCCCCGGAGGGCTCATACTTTGCCGTTCTGAATCGTTTCACCGCTCGGACTCCAGGAGCTCCCACGTGACCGACCTCGCCGCGGTGAAGACCGCGCTGAAGACCCAGGCCGTCGAGACGCCGTCGTGGGCGTACGGAAACTCGGGGACCCGTTTCAAGGTGTTCGCCCAGCAGGGCGTGCCGCGCACGGTGAAGGAGAAGCTGGACGACGCGGCCCAGGTCCACGCGGTGACCGGGATCGCGCCGACGGTGGCCCTGCACATCCCCTGGGACACGGTGGACGACTACGCGGACCTGGCCGAGCACGCCGAGAAGCGGGGGCTCGGGCTGGGGACGGTCAACTCCAACACCTTCCAGGACGACGCCTACCGGCTGGGCAGCGTCTGCCATCCGGACCCGGCGGTGCGCCGCAAGGCCGTCGGTCATCTGCTGGACTGCGTCGACATCATGGACGCGACGGGCTCGCGCGATCTGAAGCTGTGGTTCGCGGACGGCACCAACTATCCCGGGCAGGACGACATCCGGGCCCGCCAGGACCGGCTCGCGGAAGCGCTGGCACAGGTGTACGCGCGCCTCGGCGAGGGGCAGCGGATGCTGCTGGAGTACAAGCTGTTCGAGCCGGCCTTCTACACGACCGACGTGCCGGACTGGGGCACCGCCTACGCGCACTGCCTCAAACTGGGCCCGAAGGCACAGGTGGTGGTCGACACCGGGCACCACGCGCCGGGCACCAACATCGAGTTCATCGTGGCCACGCTGCTGCGGGAGCGGAAGCTCGGCGGCTTCGACTTCAACTCGCGGTTCTACGCGGACGACGACCTGATGGTCGGGGCGGCGGACCCGTTCCAGCTGTTCCGGATCATGTGCGAGGTCGTGGGCGGCGGCGGACTCACCTCCGAGGTGGCCTTCATGCTCGACCAGTGCCACAACATCGAGGCGAAGATCCCGGCGATCATCCGCTCCGTGATGAACGTGCAGGAGGCCACCGCGAAGGCCCTGCTGGTGGACCGCGAGGCCCTGGCCGCCGCCCAGACCGCCGGGGACGTGCTCGGCGCGAACGCCGTGCTCATGGACGCGTACGACACGGACGTGCGCCCGCTGCTGCGCGAGGTGCGGGACGAGATGGGACTGGACCCCGACCCGCTCGCGGCGTACCGCCGGTCCGGATGGGCCGAGCGGATCGTCGCCGAGCGGGTGGGCGGGCAGCAGGCGGGGTGGGGTGCGTGAGCGTCCGCCGGGACGTGTGAGTCGCGGACCCCGGGTCCGCCGCGGCCGGTCACGCCCGCGCGGCGGGGCCGCACATCGCCACAGCCCCGCGTCCTCGACGGACGCGTCCTTCCGCCGTACATCGAGACATCAGGAACCCTCATGACCAGCCATCCCGAAGCGGCCGCTCTCCTGTCCCGTTCCCATCGGCTCGGCGCCGATCCGCGGAACACCAACTACGCCGGCGGGAACACCTCCGCCAAGGGCACCGGCACCGATCCCGTCACCGGCGGCGACGTCGAACTGATGTGGGTGAAGGGGTCCGGCGGGGATCTCGGCACCCTCACCGGGTCCGGTCTCGCCGTGCTGCGGCTCGACCGGCTCCGGGCGCTCGCCGGCGTCTATCCGGGCGTCGAGCGCGAGGACGAGATGGTCGGCGCCTTCGACTACTGCCTGCACGGCAGGGGCGGGGCCGCGCCCTCCATCGACACCGCGATGCACGGGCTCGTGGACGCCCCGCACGTCGACCACCTCCACCCGGACTCCGGGATCGCGCTGGCCTGCGCCGCCGACGGCGAGAAACTGACCGCGGAGTGCTTCGGGGACACGGTGGTGTGGGTGCCGTGGCGGCGGCCCGGTTTCCAGCTGGGGCTGGACATCGCGGCCGTGCAGGCCGCCCACCCGGAGGCGATCGGCTGCGTCCTGGGCGGCCACGGGATCACCGCCTGGGGCGCCACCTCCGAGGAGTGCGAACGCAACTCGCTGCACATCATCCGCACCGCCGAGGCCTTCCTCACCGAGCGCGGCAGGGCGGAGCCCTTCGGGCCCGTCGTCGAGGGGTACGGCGCGCTCCCGGAGGCCGGGCGGCGGGAGCGGGCGGCCGCCCTCGCGCCGTACGTCCGTGCCGTCGCCTCCCAGGACCGTGCGCAGGTCGGGCACTTCACCGACTCCGAGACGGTCCTCGACTTCCTGGCCCGATCCGAGCATCCGCGTCTCGCGGCGCTGGGCACCTCGTGCCCGGACCACTTCCTGCGGACGAAGGTACGGCCGCTCGTCCTCGACCTGCCGCCCACCGCGCCCCTCGACGAGGCCGTCGCCCGGCTGCGGGAGCTGCACACGGCGTACCGCGAGGAGTACGCGGCCTACTACCGGCGGCACGCCCTGCCCGACTCCCCCGCCATGCGCGGCGCCGATCCGGCGATCGTCCTGGTGCCCGGCGTCGGCATGTTCAGCTTCGGCAAGGACAAGCAGACGGCCCGGGTCGCGGGCGAGTTCTACGTCAACGCGGTCAACGTGATGCGCGGTGCAGAGTCGGTGTCGTCGTACGCGCCGATCGAGGAGTCGGAGAAGTTCCGCATCGAGTACTGGGCGCTGGAGGAGGCCAAGCTCCGGCGGATGCCCGCCCCCAAGGCCCTGGCGACCCGGGTGGCCCTGGTGACGGGGGCCGGCAGCGGGATCGGCAGGGCGATCGCGCACCGGCTCGTCGCCGAAGGCGCCTGCGTCGTCGTGGCCGATCTCGACGCCGAGCGTGCCGCCGCCGTCACGGAGGAACTCGGCGGGTCCGACCGGGCCGTCGCCGTCACCGTCGACGTGACCGACGAGGAGCAGATCGCCGCCGCCTTCCGGGCGGCCGTCCTGGCCTTCGGCGGGGTCGACCTCGTCGTCAACAACGCCGGGATCTCCCTGTCCAAGCCGCTGCTGGAGACGTCGGCGAGGGACTGGGACCTCCAGCACGCCATCATGGCCCGCGGCTCCTTCCTGGTGTCACGGGAGGCGGCCCGGGTGATGACCGCCCAGGGCCTTGGCGGCGACATCGTCTACATCGCCTCCAAGAACGCCGTGTTCGCCGGGCCGAACAACATCGCCTACTCGGCCGCCAAGGCCGACCAGGCGCATCAGGTGCGGCTGCTCGCGGCGGAGCTGGGCGAGCACGGCATCCGGGTCAACGGGGTCAACCCCGACGGCGTGGTGCGGGGTTCGGGCATCTTCGCGGGCGGCTGGGGAGCGCAGCGGGCCGCCGTGTACGGGGTGGAGGAGGCGAAGCTGGGCGAGTTCTACGCGCGGCGGACCATCCTCAAGCGGGAGGTGCTGCCCGAGCACGTGGCCAACGCGGTGTTCGCGCTGACGGGCGGGGAGCTGACCCACACCACCGGGCTGCACGTGCCCGTCGACGCGGGTGTGGCGGCCGCGTTCCTGCGATGACCGGCCCGAAGTCCTACGCCGCGGTCGACCTCGGCGCGTCCAGCGGACGGGTCATGGTTGGCCGGGTGGGGCCGGACTCGCTGGAGCTGACCGAGGCGCACCGGTTCGCGAACCAGCCCGTCCGGCTGCCGGAGGGACTGCGCTGGGACGTACTCGCGCTGTACGCGGGGGTGTTGGCGGGGCTGCGGGCCGCGGGGCAGGTGGACTCCGTCGGGATCGACAGCTGGGCCGTGGACTACGGGCTGCTGGACGCCGACGGCGCGCTGCTCGGCAATCCGGTGCACTACCGCGACGCCCGCACGGAAGGCGTCGCCGAGAAGCTGTGGGCGACCCTGCCGGCGGCGGAGCTGTACGCCAACACCGGACTCCAGTACGCGCCCTTCAACACCCTGTACCAACTGGTGGCGGCCCGGTCGAGCGCCCAGTTCGCCCGCGCCGAGCGGCTGTTGCTCGTCCCCGACCTGCTGTCGTACTGGCTGACCGGCGAACAGGGCACCGAGCTGACCAACGCCTCCACCACCCAGCTGATCGACCCCCGCACACGAAGCTGGTCAGCCGAGGTGGCGGACCGGGCGGGGATCGACCTCGGGCTGTTCGCGCCGCTGCGGCGGCCCGGGGACCCGGCCGGACTGCTGCGTCCCGAGGTGCTGGAGGAGGCGGGGCTCACCGGACCGGTGCCGGTGACCGCCGTCGGCTCGCACGACACCGCCTCGGCGGTGGCCGCCGTACCGGCCGCCGGTGAACGGTTCGCGTACATCTGCACCGGCACCTGGTCGCTGGCGGGCCTCGAACTGGCCGCGCCCGTGCTGACCGAGGAGAGCCGGGCCGCCAACTTCACCAACGAACTGGGCCTGGACGGCACGGTCCGCTACCTGCGCAACATCATGGGGCTGTGGCTGTTGCAGGAGTGCGTGCGGACCTGGGGCGGCCCGGAGCTGGGCGGCCTGCTGCGGGACGCGGCGGCCGTGCCGGCCCTGCGTTCGGTGGTGGACGCGGGGAACGCGGAGTTCCTGGCCCCGGGCCGGATGCCGGAGCGGATCGGCGAGGCGTGCCGGGCATCCGGGCAGCCGGTGCCGGGGACCCCCGGTGAGATCACCCGGTGCATCCTCGACTCCCTGGCGCTCGCCCACCGCCGGGCGGTCAGCGACGCCCAGCGGCTCGCCGACCACCCGGTGGACACGGTGTACGTGGTGGGCGGCGGCGCCCGCAACACGCTGCTCTGCCAGCTCACCGCCGACGCCTGCGGGCTGCCGGTGGTGGCCGGCCCCGCGGAGGCGGCCGCCTTCGGCAACGTCCTGGTCCAGGCCCGCGCCCACGGCCTGGCCGGCGACCTCGCCGGCATGCGCCGGCTCCTCGCCAGGACGCAGCCCCTCGCCCGCTACGAGCCCCGCGGCGACACCGCCCGCTGGGCCGCCGCCGAGACACGACTCGCCACCCGGTGAAGCGGGGCTCCCGCGCATCGCACCGGCCCACTACCCTGCACTCATCGGATGATCGACCTCTAGGAGCCGCGATGCGTGTCGCCTTGTTCCTGACCTGCGTCAACGACACGTTGTATCCGGACACCGGCCGTGCGGTAGTGAAGCTGCTGTCCAGGCTGGGTGTGGAGGTCGATTTCCCGATGGGCCAGACGTGCTGCGGGCAGGCGCACTACAACACCGGCTACCGGCATCAGGCGGAGCCCTTGGCCCGGCACTTCTCCGATGTCTTCGGGGAGTACGAGGCGATCGTGACGCCGTCGGGGTCGTGCGGGGCGATGGTGCGGGAGCTGTATCCGCGGCTGGGTGAACGGGCGAGGGCGGAGGGCCGGGGCGGGGAGCTCGCGGCCGTGCTGGCGCCGGTGGTGCCGAAGACGTACGAGCTGACCGAGTTCCTGGTGGACGTCCTCGGGGTGACGGACGTGGGCGCCTGGTACCCGCACCGGGTGACCTATCACCCGACCTGTCACGGCCTGCGGAGTCTGGGGCTGGGAGACCGGCCGCGGCGGCTGCTGGAGGCGGTGCGGGGGCTGGACCTCGTGGAGTTGCCGGGCGCCGAGGAGTGCTGCGGGTTCGGCGGGACGTTCGCGGTCAAGAACGCGGACGTGTCGGCGGCGATGGGCGCCGACAAGGTCCGCAACGCGGAGTCGACGGGCGCGCGGGTGCTGTGCGCGGCGGACAACTCCTGCCTCATGCACATCGGCGGGACGATGACCCGGCTCGGGACGGCCATGCGGCCGGTGCACCTCGCGGAGATCCTGGCGAGCACCGAGGAGGAGCCGGCGGCATGAGCGGAACCTATCTGGGGATGCCGGCCTTCCCGCAGGCCGCGCACGAGGCCGTCAACGACCCTGTGCTGCGCGGGAATCTGCGCCATGCCACGCACACCATCCGGGCCAAGCGGGCCCGGGCCGTCGCCGAGCTGTCCGACTGGGACGCGCTGCGCGAGGCGGGCCGACAGATCAAGGACCACACACTCCGTCACCTCGACCGCTACCTGGTCCGGTTGGAGGAGGCCGTGACGGCGGCCGGCGGCACGGTCCACTGGGCCGCCGACGCCGAGGAGGCCAACCGGATCGTGACGGACCTGGTCAAGGAGACCGGTGAGACCGAGGTCGTCAAGGTCAAGTCGATGGCCACGCAGGAGATCGGGCTGAACGAGGCCCTGGAGGCCGCGGGAATCCGGGCCTACGAGACCGATCTCGCCGAGCTGATCGTGCAGTTGGGCAAGGACCGGCCCTCGCACATCCTGGTCCCGGCGATCCACCGCAACCGGGGCGAGATCCGGGACATCTTCCGGCGTGAGATGGGCAGTTGGGGCCGCCCCGCGCCCGACGGCCTCACCGACACCCCGGCCGAGCTCGCCGAGGCGGCCCGGCTGCACCTGCGCGAGAAGTTCCTGCGCGCCAAGGTCGGGGTCTCGGGCGCCAACTTCATGGTCGCCGAGACCGGCACCCTGGTGGTCGTCGAGTCCGAGGGCAACGGCCGGATGTGCCTCACCCTCCCCGAGACGCTGATCTCGGTCGTCGGCATCGAGAAGATCGTCCCGACCTGGCGGGACCTGGAGGTCTTCCTGCAGACCCTCCCCCGTTCCTCGACCGCCGAACGGATGAACCCGTACACCTCGACGTGGACCGGCACCACCGACGGGGACGGCCCGCGCACGTTCCATCTGGTGCTCCTCGACAACGGCCGCACCGACACCCTCGCCGACGAGGTCGGCCGCCAGGCGCTGCGCTGCATCCGCTGTTCCGCCTGCCTCAACGTCTGCCCGGTGTACGAGCGGGCCGGCGGGCACGCCTACGGCTCGGTCTACCCCGGTCCGATCGGCGCGATCCTCAGCCCGCAGCTGCGCGGGACGGCGAGCGCGATCGACGCCTCGCTGCCGTACGCGTCGTCGCTGTGCGGGGCCTGCTACGAGGTGTGCCCGGTCGCCATCGACATCCCGGAGGTGCTGGTGCACCTGCGGGAGCGGGTCGTGGAGGGCGGTGCGGCGGTCCGCGGCGGGAACAAGGTCCTGCTCAAGCCCGCCAGGGGACACGCGGCCGAACGGGCGGCGATGCGCGCGGCCCGCTGGGCGTTCGCGCACCCGGCCGCCCTGCGCGCGGGCCAGCGGCTCGCCTCCCGCAGCCGTCGCCTCCACCCGCGTACGCTGCCGGGTCCCGGCCGGGCGTGGACCGGGACGCGGGACCTGCCGGCCGTACCGGCGGAGCCGTTCCGGGACTGGTGGCAGCGGACGAACGGCGGAAAGGACGACGCCAAGTGAGCAGCAGGGAAAGGATCCTGGGCCGGGTGCGGCGCGCGCTGGCCGACGTGCCGGACACGGAGACACCGATCGAGCGGACCTATCTGCGCGAGCACGGACAGCGCGGCGATACCGGGACGGTGGATCTGCTGGCGGAGAACCTCGCAGACTACCGTGCCCTCGTCCACCGATGCACGGAATCCGAACTGCCGGATCTGATCGCCCGGTTGCTCGCCACCCGCGGGTCGCGGCGGGTGCTGGTGCCTGCCGCGCTGCCGCCGGAGTGGCTGCCGGCGGCCGGGCCCGAACGGGTCCCCGACCGGGCGACCGACACGGCACACGACCTGGACGCCGTGGACAGCGTCGTCACCGGATGCGCGCTGGCCGTCGCCGAGACCGGCACGATCGTCCTGGACGGCGGCCCCGACCAGGGCCGCCGCCGCATCACCCTCGTCCCCGACCACCACATCTGCGTCGTCCGGACTCCCGACCAGGTCGTCTCCTCCGTACCGCAGGCACTCGAACGCCTCGACCCCGCGCGCCCGTTGACCTGGATCTCCGGGCCCTCCGCGACCAGCGACATCGAACTGGACCGGGTCGAGGGGGTGCACGGCCCGCGCACGCTGGAGGTGGTGCTCGTCGGCGCCGGGCGGACGGACGCCGAGCCGGCCCCGTAGACCTGCCGCCGCTTCGGCGCGCGGGCCGCAAAGGGCGCGGCTAGCGTGAGGGAATGATCCGGTTCGAGCAGGTCAGCAAGCGGTATCCGGACGGCACGACCGCCGTGGACGGCCTCTCCTTCGAGGTCCGCGAGGGTGAACTCGTCACTCTCGTGGGTCCGTCCGGCTGCGGCAAGACCACCACGATGATGATGGTCAACCGGCTCATCGAACCGACCTCCGGCCGGATCCTGGTGGACGGCGAGGACATCGCGGGCGTCGACCCGGTCCGGCTGCGCCGCCGGATCGGGTACGTCATCCAGCAGGTGGGCCTGTTCCCGCACCGCACCGTCCTCGACAACACCGCGACCGTCCCGGCGCTGCTCGGCTGGAAGCGGGCCAGGGCCCGGGAGCGCGCCGCCGAACTGCTCGACCTGGTGGGTCTGGACCCGGGGACGTTCGGTCCGCGCTATCCGGACCAGCTCTCCGGCGGCCAGCGGCAGCGGGTCGGGGTGGCCCGCGCGCTCGCCGCCGATCCTCCGGTGCTCCTGATGGACGAGCCGTTCGGCGCCGTCGACCCGGTGGTGCGGGAGCAGTTGCAGGACGAGTTCCTCCGGATGCAGGCGGCCGTGCGCAAGACGGTGCTGCTGGTCACCCATGACATCGAGGAGGCGGTGCGGCTCGGCGACCGGATCGCGGTGTACGGGCAGGGCCGCATCGAGCAGTACGACACGCCGGGTGCGGTGCTGGGGACGCCCGCCACGCCGTACGTCGCCGGGTTCGTGGGCGCCAACCGCGGGCTGAAACGGCTGTCGGTGACCGAGATCCAGCCGGACGACCTGGAGCAGCCGCCGGTCGCCCGCCCGGCCGAGTCCGCGCAGAGCGCGGCGGCGCGGTTGCGGGCCGAGGGGGCGCGGTGGGCGGTGGTCCTGGACGAACGGGGCGACCTGCACGGCTGGGTGGGAGGGGAGGAGCTGGCGGCGGGCGGGACCGTCGGGGACCTGGCACACCGGATGACCGCGTGGGTACCGGTCGGCGCCCCGCTGAAGCAGGCGTTCGGTGTGATGCTCCAGTACGACGCGGGATGGGTCGCGGTCCTGGACGGCTCGCGCTTCCTCGGCGTGCTCACCCCGGCCAAGCTGCACGAGGCGCTGCGCCGTTCGGTGGACGCGGACGCGCGGGGTGTCGCACGCGGCCAGGTCCCGTTCGACTCGGTCTCCGACGCCTGACCTTTTCCCGTCCCCCGGTCTCCGACGCCTGGCCGCCCGTCGTCCGGCGGGCGGTCAGCTGTACGTCACGGGGCAGCCGCGGCGCAGTGAGTGCTGGGCGGCCCGCAGGTACAGCGCGACGGAGAAGGCGGTGTCCAGGTCCTCGGCCCACGGGCCGGGACGGGCGGCGGCGGTCTTCTCGGCCTCGCCCTCCAGGAACCACGTCGTCAGGTCGAGGTTGTCGCACGCCTCGGGTAGCGCGTTCGACGAGGAGGAGGGCGGCCGGGGCGCCGTCGCCTCGGCCCTCGACGAGGAACTGGTGCGCCGCGGGTCCCCCGCCGCGACACTCACCAGATGGATCCCCATGGCCCGGAACGTACCGCCCGGCACGGACAACGCGCCCCGGACCTCACTTCAGCAGGCCCTTGTCCCGCAGGTACGTCCGGGCCACGTCCTGGGCCAGCCGCCGCCAGCCGTCGACCTGCTGGTTCATGGCGGCCAGGTCGGCCGTGGTCAGGACGTCGTTGAGCTTGCCGAGCGCCTTCGTGGCGCCCTCGCCGCCGGCCCGCGCGCGGTTGACGACCGGGACGACGTAGTCGGCGTTCTGCAGGTGCTTGTCGTCGGCGAGCAGGACCAGGCCGAACTGGCCGAGGGTCGCGTCCGTGGTGGTGGTCAGCACCATCTGGTCCTGGCCGCTCTGCACGGCCCGCTTGGCCTGGGTGGTGCCGACGCCCTTCGGGTCGATGCCGGTGATGTCGATCCCGTAGACCTTCTTCAGTCCCGGTTCGCAGTACGGCCGTTGCACGCACTCGTCGCCCGCGGCCAGCCGTACCGGCAGGCCCGAGGCGCCGAGGTCGCCGAGTGTTCTGAGGTGGTGCTCCCGGGCGAAGGCGGCGGTGACCGCGAAGGCGTTCTGGTCGACCGCACGTCCCGGGTCCAGGACGGTGAGGCCGCGGGGTGCGGCGAGGCGGCGCAGTGCCTTCATCGTGGCGTCGAGGTCGGGCGAGCCGACGGGCGGGGCGTCGGGGCCGTTGGCCTTGGCGTTGAGCCAGTCGGCGAACGTGGCCGCGTACTCCGGGACGACGTCGATCTGCCCGGACTCCAGGGCGGGTTCGTAGATCTCCCGGTTGGCCACGGTGATCAGGGAGGTCCGGTAGCCGGCCTGGTTCAGCAACTGGGCGTACATCTGGGCGAGCAGGTCGCTCTCGGTGAAGCCGGCCGAGCCGACGGTCAGGTGCCGGCTGTCGCCCGGCGGTGCGGTCACCTCGCCGCGGTTCTCCAGGGAGGGGCCGGTGGTGCAGGCGGTGAGGGTGAGCAGCAGCGCGGCCGGTACCGCCGTACGGGACCTCACCGCGCGCCCCGTGCCCAGGCCGGGCCGAGCCGTTCGACGAGTTCGAAGACGCCCTCCACGACCAGCGCGAAGGCGGCGACCAGGATCGCGCCGGCGACCACCTGGGGGGTGCTGGCCAGATTGAACCCGGCGGTGATGATCCGGCCGAGGCCTCCGCCGCCCGCCAGTGCCGCGATGGTCGCCGTGGCCACGAGCTGCACGGCGGCGATCCGCACGCCGTTGAGGAGCAGGGGCAGGGAGAGCGGCAGTTCGACGCGGAACAGCATCTGCCGGCCGGTCATCCCCATGCCGCGGGCCGCCCGGACGACGCTCCGGTCGACCTCGCGCATGCCGACGTAGGCGTTGGTGAGCAGCGGCGGTACGGCGAACAGCACGAGGGCCACCACCGTGGGGCCCTCGCCCCAGCGGCCGACCGGGGTGAGGAGCAGCAGGACCAGGACGGCGAAGGTGGGGACGGCACGGCCGACGTTGGAGATGTTCACGGCGAGCGCGCCGCCCCTGCCGAGATGGCCGAGGACGAGTGCGACCGGCAGGGCGACGGCGCAGCTGATGACGAGGCAGACGGCGGTGAGGACGAGGTGCTGGAGCAGCCGGTGGCCGATCCCGTCGTCGCCGGCCCAGTGCGCGGCGTCGGTGAGCCAGTCCCAGGCGTCGGAGAGCGTGGTCATGCGCGGGCCGCCCGGGACCACGGGGTGAGCAGCCGCTGCACGCCGAGCAGCAGCAGGTCGGCGGCGACGGCGATGACCACGCACAGGACGGAGGCGGTGAGCACCTGGGCCTTGAAGTAGGTGTTCATGCCGGCGTAGATCAGGTTGCCGAGTCCGCCGAAGCCGACGATCGCGCCGACGGTGACCAAGGAGACCGCCGAGACGGTGGCGATGCGCAGTCCGGCCATCGCGGCGGGCAGGGCGAGCGGCAGTTCGACGGTGAGCAGGAGGCGGACCGGTCCGTAGCCCATGCCGCGGGCGGCCTGCCGGGTCTCCTCGGGAACGGCGCGCAGGCCCGCCAGGATGTTCCGGACGAGCAGGGTGAGCGAGTAGAGGACCAGTCCGGCGATCACGAGGGTGGCGGAGAGGCCGTAGAGGGGCAGGAGCAGGGAGAACATCGCCAGGGACGGGATGGTGTAGAGGATCGTCGTGACGCCGAGGACGGGCGCGGCGGACCAGCGCCAGCGGCGGGCCAGCACGGCCAGCGGGACGGCGATGGCGAGGCCGATGAGCACCGAGACGACGGTGAGCCGCAGGTGCTGGCCGACCGCGTCGAGGAGGATCTGGCGGCGGCTGCTCAGGTAGGCCCCGCAGATCCACTCGTTGCGCGCGAGGCAGTCGTCGGGCGGCGCGGTCACGCGTCCATTGCATCGGCCGGGCCGCGTCCCGGCACGTTGTGCTGACCCGTCCGGGGGCGCGAACCGGCGACAGCCCTGGCGGGCGCCGCCTTCCGGGGCTCGCGTCGGCGTCGGCCGACGGCCCCCGCGTCCCGGCTCGCCGACCGGGCCCTACGCCCTCGACACCGCGACCGGGGCCCGGCCGCGGTGTCGAGGGCGGCCGCGCGGGGGGGGTTACGCCATTCCGCCGGCGTCCATCAGCGCCGCCGCCGTTCCCGCGGCCAGGCCGTCGTCCAGGTGCTCGATGCGGGCGCCGGCCCGCGCGCTGGCGCCGTCGAAGACCAGCATCAACTGCCGGGCGAGGACGGCCGGGTCCGCGGCGCCGCCCTGGCCGGCCTGCTCACGGAAGAAGCCCTCCAGCCGGTCCTTGACGTCCCGGGCCACCCTGCTCGCCGGGTGCGCGGGATCCTTCAGCTCGACCAGGACGGCGAGGTACGGACAGCCCTGGTAGCCGGGGGTCGCGGAGCCCTTCGCCAGCCGCTCGAAGACGTACAGGACCCGCTCCCGCGGCGTGGCCGGCGCGCCCGCGCCGTCGGCGGGCGTGAGCTGGGCCTCGTACCAGGGCCTGCGCCGCTCCAGGCTGGCGGCCAGCATCTCGTCCTTGCTGTCGAAGAGCTGGTACATCGAGCGCTTGGACACGCCGGCCGACCGGCACAGCGCCTCGACGCCGACGGAGACGCCGTCGCGGTAGAAGAGCTCGGCGGCCGCTTCGAGCAGCCGGTCACGGGGTGACGCCTTGTCGGTGGTGGCCATGACCCCGAGGTTACCGCGCGACCGCCCACGGGGAAACCGATCGGTCTACAGGGTGGCAGGAGAGGTGAACAAGCGCTTAGATAGGAGCCGGAACCGCTCACGACCCTGATCAGCCGGAGGCCCCGTTGTTCACTTCCGTCGACGACGTCTCCGCCCGGCTCGCGGAGACCGGCTACCTCGCCTCCCCCGCCGTCGCCACCACCGTCTTCCTGGCCGACCGGCTCGGCAAGCCGCTCCTCGTCGAGGGACCCGCCGGGGTCGGCAAGACGGAGCTGGCGAAGGCCGTCGCGACGGTCGCCGGGGCCGAGCTGATACGGCTGCAGTGCTATGAGGGCGTGGACGAGTCCCGCGCGCTGTACGAGTGGAACCACGCCAAGCAGCTGCTGCGCATCAGCGCCGGCCGGGACGAGACCTGGGACGAGGCGCGCACCGACATCTTCAGCGAGGAGTTCCTGCTCCCGCGCCCGCTGCTCACCGCGATCCGGGGCGACGATCCGAAGGTGCTGCTGATCGACGAGACCGACAAGGCCGACGTCGAGGTGGAGGGCCTGCTCCTTGAGGTGCTCAGCGACTTCCAGGTGACCGTCCCGGAACTGGGCACGGTCACCGCCACCCGCCGCCCGTTCGTGGTGCTCACCTCGAACGCCAGCCGCGAGCTGTCCGAGGCGCTGCGCCGCCGCTGCCTGTTCCTGCACATCGGGTTCCCCGACGAGGAGCTGGAGCGCCGGATCGTCCGGCTGAAGGTGCCGCGGCTCACCGAGGCGCTGACCGAGTCCGTCGTCCGCGTGGTCGGCGCGCTGCGGGCGATGGACCTGCGCAAGGTGCCGTCGGTCGCGGAGACGATCGACTGGGCGCGCACCCTGCTGGCGCTGGGCGCCGACACGCTCGACGAGCAGGTCGTACGGGACTCCCTGGGCGTGGTCCTCAAGCACCAGGACGACATCCAGAAGGCGGCCGCCAAACTGGACCTGGACGCGCTGTGAGCACGGCGTCCGACGCTCCCGCCGACCTCGCAGGCCGGCTCACCGGCCTGGTGGGCGCGCTGCGTTCGCACGGGGTGCGGGTGGGCACCGGGGAGACCGTGGACGCGGGCCTGGCGGTGGCGGAGCTGGGCCTGGCGGACCGGGAGCTGCTGCGCGAGGGACTGGCCGCGACCCTGCTGCACACCACCGGCCAGCGGGCCGTGTTCGACCAGGTCTTCGACCTCTACTTCCCGCGCGGAGTGGGCGGCCCGGACACCGGGCCCGCGGACCGCGACGCCGTACGGGAACGGCTCGCGGCCGCGCTGGCCGACGACGACACCGCGCTGCTGCGGCAGCTGGCCGCGCAGGCGGTGGACGGCTTCGGCGGCTACGGGGGCCCGTCGGGCTCGGACGGCTGGTCGTCGTACCAGACGCTGGACCGGCTGCGGCCGCAGACGCTGCTGGCGCGGGTGCGGGCGGACGTCCGGGCGCGGGGCACGGATCCCGGGTTCACGGACCGGCTGCTGGACGACGAGATACGGCGGCGGATCGAGACGTTCCGGGGCATGGTCGCGGCGGAGGCCCGGCGCCGGGTGGCCGAGCGGCGCGGCCGGGACGAGATCGCCCGGCGCGCGGTGCCGCCGAGCGCCGACCGGGTGGACTTCCTGTTCGCCGGACGCGATCAGCTCACCGAACTGCGCAGGGCCGTCCAGCCGCTGGCCCGCAAGCTGGCGACCCGGCTGGCCGCGCGCCGCCGCCGGGCCGCACGGGGCACCATCGACCTGCGGCGCACCCTGCGCGGCTCCCTGTCCACGGGCGGGGTGCCGATGCGGCCGGTGCTGCGCAGGCGCCAGCCGGTCCGGCCCGAACTGGTCCTGCTGTGCGACGTGTCGGGCTCGGTGTCGGGGTTCTCCGACTTCACGATGCTGCTGGTGCAGGCGTTGCACGACCAGTTCAGCAAGATCAGGGTCTTCGCCTTCGTCAACCGCATCGACGAGGTGACCGGCCTGCTCGAACATGGCAGGGCGGACCCGGAGGGACTCGGCGCCCGGATCCGCGCCGAGGCGACGCTCACCGGGTGGCACGGCAGCAGCGACTACGGCGTCTCGCTGGGCGAGTTCGCGGAGCGGTACGGCGCCGCGGTCGGCCCGCGCAGCACGGTGTTCGTGCTCGGGGACGCCCGCACCAACAACCTCGACCCGAACCTCGCGGCCGTCCGCCGGATCTCCGAACAGGCCCGCCGCGTCTACTGGTTGAACCCGGAGGCGCGCTCCCTGTGGGGTACCGGCGACTCGGCGGCACCCGACTACGCCGAACTGGTCGAGATGCACGAGTGCCGTACGGCCCGTCAGCTCGCCTCCCTCGTCATGCGGTTGCTGCCGGTCTGACTCCCGGTCCCCCGCGCGGGAGCGTGGACTACGCGCCCGGGTGGGCGAGTTCGATGTCGTGGCCGTGGACGTCCGCACCGGAGACCCGCACTCCGGCGGCGTGCGGCGGGTAGCCGGTCGCGATCACCGTGTACGCCCCGGCGTCCAGGTCGGAGAAGGCGTACGCGCCGTCCCGGCCGGTGGTGGCCGTGGCGACGACGTTGCCCGCGACGTCCACGAGTGTGACCCGGGCGTCGCCCAGCGGCCCTCCGCCGCCCCGTACCGTGCCGCGCACGTGGGCGCCGGGCCGCAGCTCGACGTCGACGCGGGTGGTGCCGGTCGCGGCGATCTCCACGGGCAGGGCGAGCGGGCGGTGCTTGGGCGAGCTGACGGCGAGGGTCACGGTGCCCGGCACCAGGTCCCCGATCGCGAACTCCCCGATCCCGTCGGTCTCCCGGCCGGCGAGCACGTCGCCGCGCACGTCGGTGACGACCACCACGGCTCCGGCGACCGGTGCTCCGCCGTCCGCGGCCCGCACCAGCCCGGACAGGCCGCTGGTGCCGCTGAGCAGCACGTCGTAGGCGACCGGCCCGGTGCCCACCACCAGGGTGGTGGCCTGCGGGCGGCACCCGTCGGCGGAGGCGATGAGGACGTACGTCCCCTCCCCGGGCGCGCCCACCGCGTAGCGGCCCTCGGCGTCCGCGACCGCGCGGCCGAGCCGGCGGCCGCCGAGGGAGATCAGCGTGACAGCGGCCCGGCCGACGCCGGTCCCGTCGGCGCCGCGCACCCGCCCGCGCACCTGGACACCGTCGTCGGTGACGTCGACGGTCACCGTCGCCGGGTCCGCCCCTGCCGTCGGCGCGGTCACCGGCGACCCGGCCGCCGGCCCGGCGAGGTCAGCCGCCGGCCGCTCGCGGCGCGGGATGAACGCGGCCACCAGCAGCGCGAGCAGGGCCGCCCCGGAGCCGGACGCCATGACGACCTTGAAGCCGTTCTCGGAGGGCACGGTGACGCCGCCGAAGACGTTCGTCATCTGGGCCAGGATCACGCCGGCCACCGCACTCGCGGTCGACGTGCCGATCGACCGCATCAGGGTGTTGAGGCTGTTGGCGGCGGCCGTCTCGTGCGGGTCGACGGCGCCCATGATGAGCGCGGGCATCGCGCCGTAGGCGAACCCGATCCCGGCGCCGACGACGCAGGAGACCAGGACGAGCTGCCAGACGGCGTCCATCAGCACGATGTTGAGCCCGTACCCGGCGGCCACGATCACCGCGCCGCACATCAAGGTGATCTTCGGGCCGAAGTTCTTGGAGACGAGGGCCGACAGCGGCGCCGTCGCCATCATGACCAGGCCGGTCGGTGCCATCACCAGGCCCGCGTCGAGCAGCGACCTGCCCAGCCCGTAGCCGGCCGCCTCAGGCAACTGCAGGAGCTGCGGAAGCACCAGGGACATCGCGAACATGGAGAACCCGAAGGTGACCGAGGCGAGGTTCGTCACCAGGACCTGACGGCGGGCGGTGGTGCGCAGGTCGACCAGCGGCTGCCGGGTGCGCAGTTCGTAGGAGCCCCAGGCGACCAGGATCACCACGGCGGCCCCGAACAGGCCCAGCGTGGTGCCGCTGCCCCAGCCCCAGTCGGCACCCTTGGAGATGCCGAGCAGGAGACTGACCAGGCCCGCTGCCATACCGACGGCGCCGGGCAGGTCGAACCGGCCGCCGGTGCGCACCTTGGACTCCGGCACCAGCGCCACGACCAGCACGGCGGCGACGACGCCGAGCGCGGCCGAGGTCCAGAACAGCACGTGCCAGTCGAAGTGGTCCGCGATCAGCGCGGCGGCGGGCATGCCGAGCGCGCCGCCGACGCCGAGCGAGGCGCTCATCAGCGCGGTGGCCGAGCCGAGCCGTTCGGCGGGGAGTTCGTCGCGCATGATGCTGATGCCGAGCGGGATCACGCCCGAGGCCAGGCCCTGGAGCGCGCGGCCCACGATCATCGGTACGAGGGTGTCGCTGAACGCGGCGGTGACCGAACCGGCGACCAGCATGACCATGCTGGTCAGCAGCATCAGCCGCTTGCCGTACATGTCGCCGAGCCGTCCCATGACGGGCGTGGCGACGGCGGCGGCGAGCAGGGTGGCGGTAACGGCCCAGGCCGCGTCGGAGGCGGAGGCGTCGAGCAGTTTCGGCAGCTCGGGCACGACGGGGATCACGAGGGTCTGCATCAGCGAGACCACGATCCCGCCGAAGGCCAGCACCGCGACGACTGCACTCGCCCGCGGCGCCGCGGGCTCCCCCGCCGTGGCCGACGAGGGCTGTGCGTGGGACATGGTCGAGCCTCCGTAGGGCCGTCCGACTCTGCACGACCCCCAGAATGTAAGTCACTTGATTTACTTGAGCAAGCAGAGTCGCGCGCCGCCCACGGACCTCGCACCGCCCCGAAGTCCCCTCCATTGAGGGCGAGTTGCCCAGAGACGGCGACCCGGCACCGGCAACCAGGTACGCCCCTGCCGCCGGCCGGCCGGCCACCGGCGAGGTGAAGGACGGGTTCCGCATCGCCGGTCGAGCGCTCGGCAACCGGGACCTTATGGGGCTAAGTTGGGCGGCATGAGCAACCTTGACCGGGCGCCCGTCCCGAGCGTGTGCGGTGGCCGCGGATTCGTCGTCGCCGAACCCGTCCGCGAGCTGCTGAGTCCCCGCCACGTCCAACTCGGCGAGTCGACCGAGGTGCGCCGGCTGCTGCCGAACCTCGGCCGCCGCATGATCGGCGCCTGGGCGTTCGTCGACCACTACGGCCCCGACGACATCGCCGACGAGCCCGGGATGCAGGTCCCGCCGCACCCGCACATCGGGCTGCAGACGGTCAGCTGGCTCCACCAGGGCGAGGTGCTGCACCGCGACTCGACCGGCAGCCTGCAGACCATCCGTCCGCGCGAGCTCGGGCTGATGACCTCGGGCCGGGCGATCAGCCACTCCGAGGAGAGCCCCAGGTCGCACGCCCGGTACCTGCACGGCGCCCAGCTCTGGGTCGCGCTGCCCGACTCCGACCGGCACGTCGAGCCGAAGTTCGAGCACCACCCCGACCTGCCGACCGTCACCGCGCCCGGCCTCACCGCGACGGTCATCCTCGGCTCCCTCGACGGCGCCGCCTCGCCCGGCACGACGTTCACCCCGATCGTCGGCGCCGACCTGGCCCTCGACCGCGGGGCGGATCTGCGCCTGCCTCTGGAACCGGACTTCGAGTACGGCGTGCTGGCGATGTCCGGCGAGGTGAACGTCGACGGCGTCCCGGTGCTCCCGGGCTCGATGCTCTACCTCGGCTGCGGCCGCACCGAACTGCCGCTGCGCGCGGAGTCGGACGCGTCGGTGATGCTCCTGGGCGGCGAGCCGTTCGAGGAGGAGCTCATCATGTGGTGGAACTTCGTCGCCCGCACCCAGCAGGAGATCGAGCAGGCGCGCGAGGACTGGGCGAGCGGGTCGCGCTTCGGCGAGGTGAAGGGGTACGACGGGGCGCCGCTGCACGCACCATCGCTGCCCGAGACCCCCCTCAAACCACGGGGACGAACCCGCTGAGCAGGCAAGACACCGGCTTCCGACGTCAGGCGGCCACAATCGTCATCCGACCTTTCACACCATGACGTTCACTGACGAAAGTCCCTTCGGAGGCCTGCACACGAGCGCCTCCGAGGGGCTTCCCGATTCCACGGTGTGGGCATCTGGGGGCATCTTTGCCAGGACGAATGCTGACCCGACGCTGACTTTACTGACGAGTAATCAGGTCCACTCGTAGCGGCAAGCCCCACCCCGCCGCGGCTCGACAGCCGAGTGCCGACGGATGGGTGCGCCCACGGGACGGGGTATCCCCCAAGAGGACGACGTCTCCCGCAGGGCAGCGGTGAACCACTTGACCGAGCTGTTGTGCAGGCTCCACAAAAAAATAAGAAACTGGTTGCCGTGGTGCGGGAATCAGCACGCTTCTGGCCGCAACGCCCGCCCAGTACGGCCTCTGTGCTGGTAAGCGAGCCGGACGAGACTGGCAGGGATAGCCAAGACGGCGATGGTGAGCCCGATCGCGACCCCTATGACGTCGCGACGGACGAGGCGCTGGCCCGCGGAGATCAGGTACTGCTGCTGGCCATCGACCTTCTCGATCTGGAGAACCATCGCGTATTCGGGACCTTGGGCGCGACCGTGGCCGGCGACCGCCTCTTCTGCAGTCAACGCCACCTCACCACCTACCGGCCCGAGCCCAGCGACGATGCGGAACCCCTGGAGGCGACCGGGTCCCTGACGGAGGTGGGCCGCATCGCCGCTAACTGGTTCGACGAAATCGTACGCCGCCCCGTCATCGGTCCCGTCGGCCACGGCATCGGCGCGCAGGTAGTTCTGCTCGACCCAGAACAGCTGGTCGCGGGAGTGGCCGGGTTCGTCCTCGGAGACCATCGCCTGTATCCCGATGTTGCATGCCTCGCTGACCAGAACCGCCGCCAGCGAGACGATCACGTGCTCGGCGCGGCTGCCGGCTTCCGAGACGTGGTGGAAGTGGTTCAGGAACGCGGTCCAGGCATGGACTTCGAGGAGGAGTTCGGGGAGGTCGATGGTGGGGATGCGGACGTCGACGGCTTCACGCAGGTCTTTGAGGCTGGCCGGTTATGTGAGCTTGTCCAGTCCGGTGAGGACGAGGTGGTCGCGCAGTCTGCCGTTCTCGGTGCGCTGCTCGATGCGGACGTGCGGGTTGTTGGCGAGGCCGACGGCCAGGCGCCGGTAGTCGTCGTCGAGTTCCCGGCACCAACGGCGCACGTCGACCCAGGGCTTTGCGGACAGGCCGAGGCTGCGGCACACCCGGGGGCGGGCGTTTCCCCAGGCAGCGTCCTGGAGCAGGGCCTTGCGGGGGTCGCCCCACTTGTCCAGGCCGGGCACGAACACGTCGTGGCGGCGCAGCGCGCCGCGCAGGGCGTCGGCGGTGCCCACGATCCAGGCGTGCTTGTCAACGCCGCCAGCGTGTTCGCCCTTGGTTGGGAACACCCGGGTCTGCCAGGTGGGTCCGAGGTGGCCGGTGGGGACGGAGGGGAACACGCTCTGGCGGCTCTTGGCCAGAGTCCGCTCCAGCTTCGACAGGAACGCTAGAGCCTCCATCAGGGGGCCTGCCTCTTCGACCCCCTCCAGGCCGAGATGTTTGGCTAGGCGCCGCAGGGGCTGGTTGATGGTGCGGTAGCGGGCGGTCAGTTCGGCGGCGACGGTCTCGGCCTCGGGCCGGGCGAGTTCGCCGACGGTGCGGGCGGCCTGGTGCATGGCGGTGATGTCGAGCAGGTCGAAGCCGCCGCGGACGTCCTGCTCGGGGTCGGCGGCGGAGTGGCTGAGGGTGATCCACGCCTCGCGCAGCATCAGGGCGGCGGCGTCCAGGTCGCCCAGGGTGCGCATGCGCTGCTTGGCGGCCAGGTTCGCGGAGGTGCGGGCCAGGTCGGACATCAGCATGTCCAAGACCTCGATGGCCTCGTCCGCGGAGCGGGTGCGCATCGCGGCGGCGAACGCCACCAGTGTGGCCGTCCTGCGGGGTTCGGCGAGGTCGGCGACCGCCTTGGGGCGGACCGAGGAGGCGTAGCGGGACAGCGCGTTCAGGCGGCCGGCGGGGATCGCGGCCAGGTCCCAGCCGGCGGCTCCGAGTTTGTTGAGCTCGATGAACCAGTCGATGGCCTTGCCCGCGCCGGGGCCAGTGATGTCGTGTGGGGAGCGGCGCAGCCGGTCCAGCTTGGAGGTGCGGCGGCTGTCCTCAACCGACAGCAGCCCGGCCAGGGCGGCGCGCTGGACGGCGTCGGGTTGGGCGGCCAGGGTGCGCCAGGTCTTGCGGTTGGTGTGCTCGCGAATGGAGGTGACCATGCGTTCGAGGATGGTGGCGCTGGGCAACAGCACCTTGTTCTCGACCAGGTGCAGGGTGGCGAGGTCGAACAGGGCGATGGGGCGCTCGTTGCCCGACCAGCACCGGTCCCACAGCCAGCGGGCCAGCTTCCACCAGGCGTCGCCCATCAGATCCCGGTAGCCGTAGGCGTCCTTGATGGCGTCTCTGTGGTCCCGGCGGGTGCGCTCGGCGCCGTACCCGGCGAGCACGGACGGGGAGTGGCCGAGCTGGTCGGCGACGTACTCGACGACTTCCGCGGGCGCGTCCTCGGGGTTGTCCAGGAAAGTTCCGAGGAACCGTACGGTGCCGAGCTGGAGGGCGTAGCCGAGCTGCGACCTCGCACCACGGCAGGCCATCGCCCGCCGCCGCGCGGTGCGGTCCAGGAGGAAGTAGCCGGCCAGCTGCCCCTCGTCCGGTACGGCGGTGAACGTGCCGTAGTTGCGGCGTTGTTCGTCGGTCAGGAATGCCACCGGCCCGCCTCTCCCCATCGCTTCCCCTGCTGTGACGGCGCTCACCTTAAGTCACATGATTGGCAGAGACGGAACAAGGGGCAGCGGGGGCTGACGGCGGTCACCGGCCCACGGAACGGGCGGTGTTATCCAGGCCGTTGGTGATGGACTACACAACAGCAAATCTTGCTGGGTCGAGGTTTGACCGACGGTCCCTACGCTTTCGGTAGCCAACTGCGTCGCGCAGCGTGTACCCCAGCCTGGAAGCGGCTCCGGGCGTCCAGCCGGTCCATGAGATCCGTGGCGATACGGCGCGCTGTACGCGGCGATACCCCTAGTCGTTTGGCAATCGCCTCATCGGTGAACCCTTCGGCGAGTAGCTCGAGCGCGCTGCGGTACTGCGGAGTGACACCGTGGGAGTCGGGTCCCTGCGGAGTGCCGAGCGGCTGGCCTGCTGCCCATGTGCTCTCGAAAAGGGCACACAGGGCGGTCAGAGTGCCGCCCCCGGTCAACACCACCGCTCCCTGGGAGCTGTCGTCGCCATCGATCGCGATGACGGCGGTGGCACGGTCAATGATGATCATCCGGGTAGGAAGTACCGGAACGGTGCGCACCTCAGCACCATGCTCCGCCAGCCAATGCGCATGCTCCACCGTCGCCGAGTCCCTGCGTACGCTGTCCAGATACAGGGTGCGCATACGGATGCCACGGTCCAGCAGCCGCTGGTTAAGCGGTCGTGAGGCGCTCATGTTCTCCTGAGTCTGCGGTCCGCCTGGTGCGAACGCCAGTACCTCTTGTTCGACTTGCTCCGCCAGCATGGACAGTCGGTGCCGGACTTCATGAGGTCCGACGAGCTGCTCTGTGCCGGGATGCGAGGCGGGGAAGAGCCGGGCGTACTCTGAGATGAGGCGGGCCGCAGCAGCCCGGGATGCCTCGATCCGCCGCTGCTGTTCGGTCAACTCGGCCTGTTGGCGCGAGAGTAGAACCTCCAGGCCCATCTGTGGGTTGACCACCTCCGGAGCACCATCGGGGTCAACGGACGGGCGTATCAGCGCGAGTTCGGACAGTATGTCCAGAGCTCTCCGTACCTCTTCCTCGCCGAGGCCGAGACTGTCCGCGAGTTCCGTAATCCCTGCCTGAGGTTGCTGCAGCATGGCCAGGTAGACGGATTCGGTTGTCGTGTCTAGGCCCAGCAGTTCCAGCATGGAGTCGAGTCCCCCAGGAGCACGTCGTGGTGCGCGGTGTTTCCCGCGCTGCACGCACGATAGCTCCGTGGAGATCGTTTCGGCGTGCTGGCGACGGTATCCGAGCTGGTGGTCCGGGTGCCGGACCGGAGTCCAGACATCAGAGAGGACTCTTTAGGCAAAGGCCCGAACTGTCCACCGCACCATTCGCTCTCGTCGGCTGTGTCCGTGGAAGCGTCAAGACATGTACCTCGTTCACGCGCACCTCAAATCCCGTGTCCCGGACGCCGAGCCACCGTCTGACCTTGCGCTGCTTGTCCGGCAGCATGCCCTCCCGGAGGAGGCCGTGGAGCACCTGGTGCTCCACGCCAACGCGCAACCAGAGCCGGTAATCGGCGTCTACGTTCTCGCCCGGTATCTGGAGGAGGCGGAGCGCGTCGCAGGTGCCGTGGTCGCCCGGGCGCTCGCGGCGGAGCCGAGCCTGCGGCACTGGGAACTGACGGTCGCCCAGGTCCCACTGCTCGCGCAGCCCGTGGGCGACGTATGGATGGACTGAACAGTCCAAGGACGGATCCGTCCACAGGAGGTCTGTTGCCTTCGGTCTAGTCAGACGGAAAGCTGCAGGTCATAGGCACGGCGCCGGGGGCAATCAGGCTTGGTAGATTCTGGCAGTCAATCGCCCTGTCGTTCTCCTGAAGTGAAAGGGACGCCGCTATGATTCGTTTCATCCTGCTGGCCACCGCTTCGGTGGTCATGGTGTGCTCGCCATCGGCGAACTCCCACGCCCAGCCGTCGGCGAGTGTCGCAGCCCAGGCAACGGACGTGACGGCGGCAGCCGCCGAGACTCAGATCACAACCGACGACTTCGGCTGGCAGTGAGAACGGGTCTGGACGCGAGCCGTCCACCAAACCTCGGCGAGGGCCTCGGAATACGGGCCGCAGCCCGCCAGCTCAGTCAGTCGACGGATCGGGTGCTCGCGGGGGAGGCAGAGTTCCTCGCCCCAGCCCGGCAGGCGACTGCGGTACTGGGGAAGTTGATTGGGGACCGGGTAACCCGGGATTCCATCCCCGTTCACCCGCGCCGCCGTGCGGCGGCGCTGCATGCCGATACGAAGTTGATCGAGCACCTGGTCCGCGCCTACTCGGGTGGAAGTGGGCTCACGCTGCGGCAGCGGGCAGCCTTGCGGGGCGCTTCGCTTGGCACACTGCTGAACCGCGTCGGCGTACGGCTCGACACGCTCGGAGCCAGGAACGGTCCGCCGGTTGGTTTCGCCGGACCCATTACCACCGGGCCAGACGTCGCAGACTGGTCGCCGGTCACCGGCCCGGAGGCGGAGTCCTTCGAACGAGTCATGCGGGGAACGCAGTGTGTATTTGCGCAACGTTCGGTGATCTGGACGGTGCCATGGAGCGGCCCAGACATTGAGGATGCCCTGCCAGCCTGGGGCCAGAAAATGCGTGGGTTCGCTGCGGCCGCCCGTCGGGAACCGGTGGACGGGATCGTCCTGACCCTCCCCAGGGAGTACGGCGCGACCGTGACGGACCTCGCGTCGACCACCCGTCGGGTGCTGCGGGGGCTGGCCGAGCTGGACGGGGCCAGCCGGTGCGACCTGCGGTCACCGGAGCGTGAGGGGTGGTATTTCACCTTTGCCCGCGAGCGGATGTTTCTCGTGACGACAGCACCTTGCTACCCCCCGGACCACTCCCGCCACGGCTTCGGCGAGCCGTACACGTATCTGCTTTTCCAGCCGGACCGCGCCTTCGACCGGGCCGTCAGCCCGAGCGGCGGGGGTCTCATCTCACCGGCCGTGCGAGCCCGTATCCGTGACCTCTACGAGAACAGTGGCAGACCTTACGACCTGTCGATCACATTGTCCCCTTTCGAGGCCCACCGGTTCGTCAAACCGCTGTCGTTGGGCGAAGCGCCTGTGCGGTGGTGGGAATTCGGCCCCGCCGACGACGGCCAGAGGAGTACCCGGTGAAAGCCCCGCTTGCGCTCAGCCCGCTTCGGCACGCCAGCTTCAGACGGCTGGTTGCCGCCCACGGCTTGTCCCGGTTCGGCACTGAACTGGCTCTGGTCGCCGTCGCTTTCGCGGTGCTCCAGTCCTCGCCGACAGCCGGTGCCCTAGGGCTGGTCCTGGCCGCTCGAACCCTGCCACACGTTATCTTCCTGATCTTCGGAGGAGTGTGGGCGGACCGGCTGCCCCGCGCGCGGATCATGGTCTCAAGCGACGTGGTCTGCGCGGTCGTGCAGGGTGCACTCGCGGCGGCGGTCCTCACCGGGCAGATCACGCTGTGGCTGCTGATGGTGCTGCAGGCCGTACTGGGCTCGGCGAGCGCATTCTTCGTGCCTGCCGCGACCGGACTAACACCGGCGACCGTTCCCGACGGCGACCTGCAGCGCGCCAACGGCCTGCTCGGCCTGGTAGGCAACGGGGCGGGGATGCTGGGTCCCGCTGTGTCAGGGGTGGTGGTGGCGTTTGCGGGTCCCGGCTGGTCACTGCTGGTCGACGCAGTGACGTTCCTAATGTCCGCATGTCTGCTGCTGGGGATCCGGCAGAGTGAGCCTGTACCGGCTTCGGCCGGCGGCCGACCACGCGGGGTGCGGCAGGATCTGGCTGAGGGATGGCACGAGGTGTCCTCCCGGAACTGGCTGGTAGCGGGAATCCTGCAGAGCCTGCTCTTCCAGGCGTGCTTCGCAGCCTTCTTCACCCTCGGTCCGGTCGTCGCCGGGGCCACGCTGGGCGGACCTGCTGCATGGGGAGCGCTGGTTACCGCGTTCGGAGCCGGTTCGCTCCTGGGCAGCCTCCTCGCACTGCGGCTGCAACCCGCCCGACCGCTGCTGACCATGCAAGCGGCGCTGGCCGTGTCTGTTCCAGCGATGGCGGCGCTGACCTGGACGGACTGGCTCCCCATACTGCTTGCGACCACTGCCATGGCCGGGGCGGGATTCGCCGCTGCAGACGCCTTCTGGGAGACGACGCTTCAGCGCGAGACACCACAGGACAAACTCGGACGCGTCGCGGCTTTCGATCGGATCGGTTCATCCTGCCTGCGCCCCTTCGGCTACCTGATCGCCGCCAGCGTCGCAGCGGCGGCCGGCCAGCAGCACACCCTACGAGGCGCCAGCCTCCTGCTGGCCCTGTCCGTACCAACGGTGCTAATCGCTGTGCCGCAGATCCGCAGGCTCCGGCACCACGCCGCCCCCACCACTGACGACCGAACGCCGCTATCGCCAGCGGCCCACTCGAACTGACCCCCTGACCGGACCGGAGCGACCAGCGATGACCAGGCCTCGAAGGATTGTGCTGCTGGGCGGCGGATTCTCAGACGACCCCGACACCCTGCTCGACGACTTCGTCCTAGCCACGGCGCGGATCGCAGACGGCCCTGACCGCCCCCGGGTCTGCTTCGTCCCGACGGCGAGCGGTGACGCGGCAGGCTACGTCGACCGCTTCCACACCGCCTTCGCCGACAAGAGCTGCGAGCCCTCGGACCTACCACTGTTCCGCCGCCGGCACGAGGACCTGCGACGGTTCGTGCTGGAGCAGGACGTCGTCTACGTCGGCGGCGGCAACACCGCGAACATGCTCGCCGTATGGCGCATCCACCGCCTCGACGAGATCCTCCGCGAAGCGTACGAGGAAGGGGTACTGCTTTGCGGGATCAGCGCGGGGGCCGCGTGCTGGATGAGCACCTGCCTCACCGATTCTTTCGGCCCGCTGGCCCCGCTCGGGGACGGCCTGGGGCTACTGCCCGGCAGCCTGTGCCCGCATTACGACAGCGAGCCCGGGCGCGGAGCTGCCTTTGTCTCCGCTGTCGCGACCGGGGCACTGCCCGGCGGCTGGGCGCTTGACGACGGCGCGGCCGCCCTGTTCACCGACGGCCACCTCGAAACCGTCGTGACCAGGACACCCGGTGCCACGCTCCACCGCGTCACCGTCGGCACCGACGGCACCGCTACTGAGACCCCCCTGCCATATCGCCTGCTGACGGCCTGACCTCCGAAGGACGCATTGCCATGGACACCCTTCAGCTCAAGCCCTATCTAGAAGCCCGCCGTCTCGGCAGCACCCTCAGGATCGGCCATCTGCCGCCCAACGGCACCGAGATCCTTGACGCCCCCGACTTCCTGGCCGAACTGATCACCCTACTGTCCGCACCCGTCAAACGGGACAACGCTGTAACGCATCTGACCAGCACCGCCGGACTTAGCGAAGAAGGGGCCGAGGACCTGCTCGACCAGCTCACCGAGGCTGGCATCGTCGGCTCCCCGATCCCGGACGACAGCCGCTACGCCCGCCACCTCCTCTACTACGACATGACCGGACTGCCAGCCGGTACTGCGCAGCACAGTCTCGCCTCAGCGAAGGTGGGAGTCGTCGGCACCGGCGGAATCGGCAGCAATGTGGCCACGCTGCTGGCCGCAGCCGGAGTGGGACATCTCGTGCTCACGGACGGCGATCACATCGAACTGAGCAATCTGACCCGCCAGTTCCTCTACGACGAGGAGACCGTCGGCCGGCCCAAGGTCGAGGTTGCCGCCGAGCGGCTGCGCAGGCTCAACTCCACCGTGCGAGTCAGCACGGTCCCCGAACCGGCGAGTCCGGCGCTGTTCGACGAGCATTTGGCTGACTGCGACCTGGTGGTACTCTCCGCAGACAGTCCTGACGAACTCCACGAGTGGATCGACGCTGCCGCCCGCAAGCACTCTTTCGGTTACCTAGCTGCGGGATACCTGGAGTCCTTCGGCTCTGTCGGACCGCTGGTTCTGCCCGGCACGACCGCCTGCTATGAGTGCTTCCGGCACTCTGGCGAGCTGGAGCAGTACCTGGAACCCGGTGAGACTCCTGGCCCCAACCTCAACCTGGCTATGCAGGCTGGTAGTTACGGTCCGCTGAACGTCATCGTGGCCGCCATGGCCGCCAACGAGGTGCTCCGGTCCCTGCTCGGCGGGGACTGCTGCTCCGCCGGGACCCGGCTCATGGTCGACTCCCGCTCCTACCGGCTACACAGCGAGCACTTCCCGCGCCGGGCCGACTGCCTTGCGTGCGGCGACCAGAAGCCCGACCCCCGCTGGCAGGGCGCAGTGCCGCAGGTCGAGTTGGAGGACCTGTACGAGTCCGACCGGGCCGAGGCCTCGTTGAACTCCGTGGTTCTGGACCCCCTGATGGCCGACCTGATTCACGTCGGACCGGGTATGCGGGCCTTGGACTACGGCTGCGGTACGGGCGAGCAGGTCCGGATGATCGCCGCCCGGGGAGCCAATGTCGTCGGCTTCGATCGCTCCGCCCGGATGCTCGAACTGTTGCAGGCCGCCCTGCCTGCCGAGTTTGCCAACCGGGTGACCACAGTGACCGGCGACCGGCTGCCTGAATACACGGCCGAGTTCGACGTGGTGGTATGCAACAACGTGCTCGATCATGTGGCCGACCCCGACCCGGTACTGGCCCAGCTGCGACGCGCGGTACGGGACGACGGGACCGTGCTGGTGACCGTGCCCCATCCGGTGAAGGACGGCGCCTCGTGGAACCGCAGAAATGTCCGCGGCCAGTGGCAGTACGAGGACCTCCGGCTAGAGCAGTACTTCACCGAAGGTCCCGTCACCAAGCACCGCGAGGGCCCCGGCGGCGACATCGTCATGGAGGCCATGACGACCCACCACCGCACGGTGCAGACCTACATCGCCGCAATCCTCCGCGCCGGCTTCTGCATCACCGGGCTGCACGAGCCGCAGCCACCGGTCGAGGCCGCCGCCACCCATCCCGAGATCTGGGCGAAGGCATCCAGGGTTCCGTACTTCCTGACCTTCGTCCTGTCCCCCCAGACCACCGGCGACCGGCGCTGACCTCGTCAGCCCGGCCCACCGGCGCCCTGCTCACCTCAGCACATCGAAGGGAGGTGCACCACGCATGAGCATCGTTCTCAAGATCCGTCGCATCATCCGCGTCAAGGGCAGCCAGCGCAGCGTCCTGAACTAACCCGCCGACGCCCCACCAGGCAACGGCGACACGGGCCGTCCGGCCCGGCGTCCCAATCCCGATGAGGAGACACACATGAGCATCGTTCTCAAGATCCGTCGCATCATCCGCGTCAAGGGCAGCCAGCGCAGCGTCCTGAACTAACCCGCACAGCGGGGGTGGGGGGGGGGGGGGGCCCCCCCCCCCCCCCCCCCCCCCCCCGCCCCCCCCCCCCACCCCCCCCCCCCCCCCCCCCACCGGGGGCCCCAAGGT
>NZ_JBIWNY010000044.1:0-51818 GCF_044767465.1 Streptomyces sp. NPDC101237
GTACCCGCCCGGGGGGTTTATTGTGTCCCGTGGGGGGCCGGGGGGGGGGGGGGGGGGGGGGGGCGGGGGGGCCCCCCCCCCCCCGCCGCGGCCACCCCGGCGGGCGCGCCCGTACGGCGGTCCGTCCGGGCGCGCCCGCCCTAAGCCGGCCGCTTCAGGACCGTCATGCTCCGGCCGACCAGGGTCAGGCGCGACCCGCCGTCCACCTTCGGCCCCGGCGACACCCCGTCGGCCCGTGCCGTGTCCACCACCACCTCCCACTGCCGGCCGTGGTTGACCGGCACCAGGAACTCCAGCGGCTCCGGTGACGCGTTGAACATCAGCAGGAAGGAGTCGTCGGCGATCCGCTCCCCGCGGGTGCCCGGTTCCGAGATCGCGTTGCCGTTGAGGAACACCGTCAGCGCCGAGGCCTGCGCCGACCCCCAGTCCTGCGGGGCCATCTCGTGGCCCTCCGGGGTGAACCAGGCGATGTCGGACAGCTCGTCGTGGGTGCCCTCCACCGGCCGGCCGTGGAAGAAGCGCCGGCGCCGGAACACCGGGTGCTCCTTGCGCAGCCGTGCCATGGCCCGCGTGAAGGCCAGCAGGCCGCTGTCCTCCTCGGTGTCCGGCCACTCCACCCAGGAGAGCTCGTTGTCCTGGCAGTAGGCGTTGTTGTTGCCCTGCTGGGTGCGCGCGAACTCGTCGCCGTGGCCGATCATCGGCACGCCCTGGGACAGCATCAGGGTGGCGACGAAGTTGCGCATCTGCCGCTCGCGCAGTTCGAGGACCGCCGGGTCGTCGGTGTGTCCCTCGACCCCGCAGTTCCACGACCGGTTGTGGCTCTCGCCGTCCCGGTTGTCCTCGCCGTTGGCGTCGTTGTGCTTGTCGTTGTACGCGACGAGGTCGTGCAGCGTGAAACCGTCGTGGCAGGTCACGAAGTTGATGGAGGCGAGCGGGCGGCGGCCGTCGTCCTGGTACAGGTCGGAGGAGCCGGTCAGCCGGGAGGCGAACTCCGCGAGCGCGCGCGGCTCGCCGCGCCACAGGTCGCGCACGGTGTCCCGGTACTTGCCGTTCCACTCGGTCCACAGCGGGGGGAAGTTGCCCACCTGGTAGCCGCCCTCGCCCACGTCCCACGGCTCGGCGATCAGCTTCACCTGGGAGACCACCGGGTCCTGCTGCACCAGGTCGAAGAACGACGACAGCCGGTCCACCTCGTGGAACTGCCGGGCCAGGGTCGCCGCGAGGTCGAAGCGGAAGCCGTCGACATGCATCTCGGTGACCCAGTACCGCAGCGAGTCCATGATCATCTGGAGGACGTGCGGGGACCGCATCAGCAGCGAGTTCCCGGTGCCGGTCGTGTCCATGTAGTAGCGGGGATCGTCGGTCAGCCGGTAGTACGACGGGTTGTCCAGGCCCCGGAAGGACAGCGTCGGGCCCAGGTGGTTGCCCTCGGCGGTGTGGTTGTAGACCACGTCGAGGATCACCTCGATCCCGGCCTCGTGCAGCGCCCGGACCGCCGACTTGAACTCCAGGACCTGCTGCCCGCGGTCGCCCCAGGAGGCGTACGCGTTGTGCGGGGCGAAGAAGCCGATCGTGTTGTAGCCCCAGTAGTTGTTCAGGCCCATGTCGACCAGGCGGTGGTCGTTGACGAACTGGTGGACCGGCATCAGCTCCAGCGCCGTGACGCCCAGCTCCGTCAGGTGCTCGATGACGGCCGGGTGCGCCAGGCCCGCGTAGGTGCCGCGCAGTTCGTCGGGCAGGCCCGGATGGCGCATGGTCATGCCCTTGACGTGGGCCTCGTAGATCACCGTGTGGTGGTACTCGGTGCGCGGCCGCCGGTCGTCGCCCCAGTCGAAGTAGGGGTTGACCACCACCGATGTCATGGTGTGCGGGGCGGAGTCGAGGTCGTTGCGCTTGTCGGGATCGCCGAAGTGGTAGCCGTACACCTCCTCGCCCCAGCGCACCGACCCGCTGACGGCCTTCGCGTAGGGGTCGAGCAGCAGCTTCGCCGAGTTGCAGCGCAGCCCGCGTCCGGGGTCGTAGGGGCCGTGCACACGGAAGCCGTAGCGCTGTCCGGGCATCACCCCCGGCAGGTACGCGTGCCGCACGAAAGCATCGCTCTCGCGCAGTTCCACCGCCGTCTCGGAGCCGTCGTCGTGCAGCAGACACAGCTCGACTCGGTCCGCGGTTTCCGTGAACACCGCGAAGTTGGTCCCGGCGCCGTCGTACGTGGCGCCGAGCGGATATGCCTCTCCAGGCCAGACCTGCATGAAGTCGACTCTTCCAGGTGTGCATCGCGCGCGGAGGCGCCTTGGTCATGAGTCTGCCCGAAAGTAATGGAACCCCATCTGACTTACGCCCCTCTTACCCGGCGACCAGTGCACACAGCGCCTCAAGTGGCGCCGTGTGCCGAACCAGTGGGGCAGACACGTACTCCCTGTGACCAAGGGGGAGTAGGGGGAAGATGTGCGCAGGATAGTGCACCGCCATCTGGGCAAAGTGGTGGCCGGTGCGGGCCTGGCGGTGGCGGGAACCGCCGTGATGGTCGGGATCACCCTGCCGGGTACGGCGGGGGCGGACGACTCGGGAGGCGGTGACGCGACCGGCGCAGTCGCCGCGCAGCAGGCGGGGCAGGCGGGGCAGGACTCCGGCACCGTCCGGCCGGGCGTGGTGGAACAGGCGCCGGCCGAGGGGAAGAAGGGCAAGGGCAGCGACCCGCTGACCGACGACGAGACCAAGCGCGTCGAACAACTCGCTCTGACCAAGCAGATGTTCAGCGCCGGGGAGAACGTCGAGGGGCGGCGCGGCCCGCAGCGGATCAGCGTCGACCTGGCCGAACCGAACGCGGACGAGCTGGACGCCACGAACGCGCCGCGGCGCGCGGACGTGACGTTCTACGACTACCGGGACGACAGCCTCGTCACCCGGACCGTCAACCTCGACACCGGCAAGGTCGAGCAGACCACCACCCGGCAGGGCGTCCAACCGCCGCTCAGCCACGACGAGAACGTCGAGGCGCTCCGGCTGCTCGTCGCCGACCCGCTCGGCGCGGGCCTGAAGGCGGACTTCAAGGACGCCACCGGCGAGGACCTCACCTCCCCGGAGCAGCAGCTGCTGCTCAACAGCGCGGTCTACCGCGCGACGCCGGGCGCCCAGCCGTCCGCGCTCGACAAGTGCGGCGAACACCGCTGCGTGCGGCTCTTCCCGAAGGTCAAGAACGGGCCCTGGATCGACGCCCGTTCGCTGATCGTCGACCTCAGCGCGCGCAAGGTCGTGAAGCTCGGCCGCTGAGCCGGTCCCGTCCGCACCTCCCAGCTCCCTTCCGAGCATCTCCCGTACGAGGAGTCACTTCGTCATGCATCCGAACAGAATCCGCCGCGCCCGCCGGACGGCCGCCGTGGGCCTGTCCGTGGCGGCGCTGGCCGCCGGTGCCACCACCGCGGCCGGACCCGCCGCCGCACAGCCCAGGCAGGCCGCCGCGCCCGCCGCCGACTGCTCCGCCGCCTACCGGATCGAGCAGAAGCTCTCCACCGGTACCACCTGGCGGATGTGCTGGCGCTACGACAGCAAGGCCGGGCTGGTCCTGGAGCACATCTCCTACCAGCCCAAGGGCGAGGCGGCCCCGATCAAGGTCCTCTCCAGCGCCCGCCTCGGCCAGATCGACGTCCCCTACGACGACGGCAGCGTGGAGTACGACGACCTCACCGGCTTCGGCTTCGCCCAGGGCCTGGTGCCGCTCGCCTCGGCCGAGTGCCCCGGCGGCACCATCAAGACCGTCAAGGTCCCCGACGCCTGGGACCCGGCGCACCCGAACGTCAACGGCCTGTGCACCACGACCCGTTCGCGCGGACACGCGTACCGCATGCAGGCCGACACCGGCAACAGGGTGTACCAGGCGCAGGGCAAGGATCTGCTCGTCTACACCGTCAACAAGGTCGGCTGGTACGAGTACATGACCGAGTGGCGGTTCCAGGACGACGGCACGGTCAACATGAACATCGGTGCCACCGGCAGTCTTTCGCCGGGCGACTACGACGCCGGGGACGGCCGCGGCTGGCCCATCGGCAAGGGTGCCCACGCGTACGCCACCAGCCACAGCCACAACGTCTTCTGGAAGCTGGACTTCGACCTCGACGGCTCCTCCAAGAGCCGCATCGAGCAGTACGACTCGAAGGTCAGCGCGCCCGCGCACGGCCAGGAGGCACCCAGCAACAAGACCACCCGCACCAACGTCACCAAGGAACTCGCCGGTGACTACCAGAACATGCGGTGGTGGCGGGTGGTCAGCACGGCCGGCAAGAACAAGGACGGGCACGCCCGTTCGTACGAGATCGTGCCGGGCGCCAGCAACAAGTACCTGGGTCACGGTTTCACCAAGCACGACGTCTACTTCACCCAGTACGACAAGTGCGAGCTGTTCGCCAGCCACAACCCGGGCTGTGCGAACGGCCATCCGAAGTCGGTCGACCAGTGGGTGAACGGCCAGACCCTCACCAACCCCGTGGTCTGGGTGAACGTCGGTTTCCACCACATCGCGCGCGACGAGGACCAGCAGCCGATGCCGGTCCACTGGCAGGGCTTCTCCATCGCGCCGCGCGATGTCACCGCTATGAATCCGCTCACTCCGGCCGCTCTCGCCGATCAGAACGGTCAGCCCGGAAACGGTAGTTGAGAAACGACCTGTCCATCCTGCTGCACCGCCGACCGCTCCCGGAGTACCCTTCCTTGATCGTTGGCACGGGGAAGGTGCGGGGGAGCGGAAGGCGGTGCACGGGTGGGCTCGGGAGGCCTGGAGCTGCCCCCTGGTGACGAGGGTCACGAGGGGAACTCCACAGACGTCCCGCCCGGCGCGGTGTCCCTGGCCCGGCCGATGGATGCCTCGGGCTCCATCGGTCCGGAGCTGGACTGGGACGCCGACGCCTGGCTGGAGGTGCGTACGCGCGCCCAGCGGGCGGGCCGCGCCTACATCTGGCTGAACCTGGTCGAGCAGCGGCTGCGGACCGTCGTGGCCGCCGTGCTGAGGCCCATCTACGAACCCGTCCACGGCGACGAGTGGGTGGTGGCCGCGGCCGGACCGGCCGGCCAGGAGTGGGTGCAGCGCGCGGTCGCGGTCCGCGAGGTCAGCCGCCGCAAGGGCTACCTGCTGGATCCGGCCGACGACAACGTGATCAGCTTCCTGACGCTGCCGCAGCTGCGTGAGCTGATGGTGCAGCACTGGCCGTGCTTCGAGCCGTACTTCGACGAACGCCGGGACGTCGAACTCGCCCTCGACGAGCTGGAGGTGACCCGCAACGTCGTCTCCCGCAACCGGGCGCTCTCCGAAGCCGTCCTCGGCCAGGCCGAACGGGCCTCGGCCCGGCTCCTCGAGATGCTCGGCGCGGGCGGTGACGTGCCCTCCGCGCGCCGGCTGCCGGTGGACGCGGTGGAGGATCTGGTGGGCGACCGCTACGCGGACGTCGTCGCGGTCCATCCCGACCGGGTGCGGCTCATGCGCCAGTTCCCGGCCGAGGACCTCTTCGGCGGCGCCCGCCGGCTGGACGCCATCGGCATCGGGCTGAACCTGCTCGTGCAGAACTTCTCCGGCCGCCGCCTGGTCCGGCTCGCCGAGACCGGCTGCCGGATCCGGCTGCTCTTCCTCAACCCCGCCTCCAGCGCGATCAAGCGCCGCGAGCGCGAGCTGGGGATGAAGCGCGGCGAACTCTCCCGCTCGGTCGAGATGAACATCCTGCACATGCGCCGGGTCCGCTCCCGGCTGCGCGACCCGGGTGCCTTCGAGATCCAGGTGTACGACGACACCCCGCGCTTCTCCGCCTACCTGGTGGACGGCGACGGCGCCGACGGTGTCGCGATCGTCCAGTCCTACCTGCGCGGGGCGCGGGGCATGGAGTCGCCGGTGCTGGTCCTGCGCAACGGCGACAAGGTGGTCAAGTCCGACGACGTCATGGAGTCGGGGCTCTTCCCGACCTACCGTGAGGAGTTCGAAACGGCTTGGGTGGATTCGCGCCCTGTGTCCTGAGACGGGCGTGACGGCAAGCGGAACGCGGTCCCCCGATTGTCAGTGGCGCATGCGAGGGTGGAGACCACTGGGGGAAAGCACCACCAAGAAGGGGGACCGGCCATGGGCTGGCACCAGGAACTCCTGATCGGCTTCGATCTGGAGACTACGGGTACGGATCCGCGCGAGGCGCGGATCGTCACGGGCGCCGTGATCGAGGTCAGGGCCGGGCAGGAGCTGGGCCGCCGCGAGTGGCTGGCGGACCCGGGCGTGGAGATCCCGGCCGACGCCGTCGCCGTGCACGGCATCAGCAGCGAGCGGGCGGCGGCCGAGGGCCGCCCCGCCGACCAGGTCGCCGACGCCCTCGCGGACGTCCTCACCGGGTACTGGAAGACGGGCGTCCCGGTCGTCGCCTACAACGCGGCGTTCGACCTCACCCTGCTCTCCGCGGAGCTGCGCCGGCACGGCCTGCCGTCCCTCGCCGACCGCCTCGGCGGCCTCGAACCCGCGCCGGTCATCGACCCGTACACCATCGACCGCCGGGTCGACCGCTACCGCCGCGGCAAACGCAACCTCGAAGCGGTCTGCGCCGAGTACGGCATCACCCTCACCGCCGCCCACAACGCGTCGGCGGACGCCCTGGCCGCGGCCCGGCTGGCCGGGGCCATAGCCGGCCGCCACCCGAAGATCGCCGCGCTGGGCCCGGCCGAACTCCACCGGTGCCAGGTGGAGTGGTACGCGGAATGGGCCGCGGACTTCCAGGAGTTCCTGCGGCGCAAGGGAGAGGCCGACGCCGTGGTGGACGGCACGTGGCCGCTGCGGGAGCTCGCCGAAGCCGTCTGACACCACGCCGGCGGCACAGGTTCAGAAGGGGTACCAGCGCACCGACTCGTCGCCGTCCCGGAGCGACGCCACCCGCCGGCCGAACTCCGCCAGCGCCTTCGGACTGCTCGGCGCGTGCTGCGCCACCCACGCGCAACTCGCCGTCTCCCGCGCGCCCCGGAGCACCGAGCACCCCTCCCACTCCCGCACGTCCCACCCGTAGGCCTCGACGAACGCGTCGTAGGCCTCGGCCGGCAGGCCGTACCGGTCCCGGGACAGCGCCATGACCACCAGGTCGTGCTCGCGCAGGTCGGACGAGAAGGTCTCCAGGTCGACCAGGACCGGGCCGTCCGGGCCGACGTGCACGTTGCGGGGCAGCGCGTCGCCGTGGATCGGTCCCGGAGCCAGCCGTGGCGTCAGCGCGGCGGCGGCCGCGGCGAAGCCGTCCCGGCGCTCCCGCAGATAGGCCGCGTCCGCCGGGTCGATCGCCTCCCCGGCGAGCCGCAGCCAGCGCTCCACACCGCCGAGCAGCTCGCGGGGCGGCAGCGCGACGGCAGGAGAGGGCAGCGCGTGCACGATCCGCAGGAGTGCCGCCAGATCGCGCGGCCCGGCCGGCCGCACCGGCTCCGCCAGCCGGTGCCACACGGTCACCGGATGGCCCTCCACGAGCCGCGCCTCCGGCTCGGCGGCCCGCACGGCCGGGACGCCCGCCTCGGCGAGCCATCCCGCGATCTCCAGCTCACGCCGGGCCCGGCCGAGGAGTTCGGCGTCGCGGCCGACCTTCACCACCAGGTCCCCGGCGGCGAACACCGCGTTCTCGCCGAGGGCCAGGAGCGAGGCGTCCGCCGCCGCACCGGGCAGCACACCCGCCGCGGCCAGTACGTCCCGCGCCCTTGCCTCGTCCATCGTCCGCCTCCGTGTCCGTTCCCGTGGCCCTCGCACCCGCCGCTGTGCGGATGCACACGGCACGGTCCGCCGGCCGTCCGCCGGCCAGTCTCGCATCCGTGAAGGTCGTGGCGGGTACGCGGTGCCTTGACGGGACACGCTGCCTTCACGACCATGACGGGGCCCGAGCGGGCCGCGCGAAGGGGGACGACGTGGCACTGGCGACGAACACGGCCACCGTGCGGCGGCCGGCCGCCGCACGCCTGACCGGGCACGGCGCCTGGTTCCTGGTGCTGCCCGCGCTCGTTCCGATCCTGGTCCTGAGCGTCGGCCCGCTGCTCTACGGGATCCTGCTGGCCTTCACCGACGCCCAGTCCGGCCGCACGGCGGCCACCCGGTGGACCGGCGGCCTCAACTTCCAGGACCTCCTGCACGACACGCTCTTCTGGGAGTCGTTCCGGATCGGGCTGGTGTGGGCCGCCGGGGTGACCGTGCCGCAGTTCCTGCTCGCCCTCGGCCTCGCGCTCCTCCTCAACCAGGAGTTGCGGCTGCGCCGGTTCGCCCGTGCCCTGGCCATCGTGCCCTGGGCGATGCCCGAGGTCGTCGTCGGCATCATGTGGCGGCTGGTCTACAACCCGGACGCGGGGATCCTCAACGAGACCCTGCGCGGCCTCGGCCTCGGCGACGGCCGGGACTGGCTCAGCGGCCTCGGCACCGCCCTGCCCGCCGTGGTCGTCGTCGGCGTCTGGGCCGGCCTGCCGCAGACCACGGTCGCCCTGCTCGCCGGGATGCAGAACACCCCGCGCGAGCTGCACGAGGCGGCGGCCGTGGACGGCGCGGGCGCCTGGCGCCGCTTCCGCACGGTCACCTGGCCGGCCCTCAGACCCGTCGCGCTGGCCGTCACCGCGCTCAACCTCGTCTGGAACTTCAATTCCTTCGCCCTGGTCTACGTCCTGACCAGCGGGGGACCCGGCGGCAAGACCCGGCTGCCGATGCTGTTCGCCTACGAGGAGGCCTTCCGCTACGGCCAGTTCGGCTACGCGGCGGCGATGGGCTGCGTGATGGTCGCGGTGATCGCCGTCCTGCTGGCCGTCTTCCTGGCCGGCCGGCTGCGGGGAGGCGAGGACGCGTGAGGACCCGACCCGGCGCCCGCGCCGCCCAGTACGCGGCCCTCCTGTGCTACCTGGTCTTCCTGGCCTTCCCGTTGCTGTGGCTGCTCTCCACGGCCTTCAAGTCACCGGCCGAGCTGGGCAGTCCGCATCCGACCTGGATCCCCCGGCACCCGACACCGGCCAACTTCCGGCAGGCCTTCGACGAACAGCCGCTGCTGCGCGCGGGCCTCAACTCGCTGGTCGCCGCGCTCGGCGCCGCCCTGGTCGCCGTCCTCCTCGCGACCCCGATGGCCTACGTCATGGCCCGGCGGCGCGGCGCGCTGTCCCGGGCGGTCAGCGGCTGGGTGGTGGTCAGCCAGGCCTTCCCGTTCGTGCTGGTGATCATCCCGCTGTTCCTGGTCCTGAAACACCTGCGGCTCATCGACTCCCTGTCCGGGCTGGTGCTGGTGTACGTGGTGTGGGCGCTGCCGTTCGCGCTGTGGATGCTGGTCGGCCATGTCCGTGCGGTTCCGGTCGAGTTGGAGGAGGCCGCGGCCGTGGACGGGGCCGGGCGGCTGCGGACGCTGGTGTCGGTGACGGCACCGCTGCTGGCACCGGGGATCGTGGCGACCGGGCTGTTCGCCTTCGTCACCGCGTGGAACGAGTTCTTCTTCGCGCTGGTGCTGCTGAAGACCCCGCAGAAGCAGACCCTGCCGGTCGTCCTCACCCACTTCATCGGCGCGGAGGGCGTGGCCGACCTGGGTCCGCTCGCCGCGGCCGCCTTCCTGGCCACCCTGCCCTCGCTGGTGGTCTTCGCACTCGTCCAGCGCCGGATCACCGGCGGAATGCTCACCGGGGCGGTGAAGAGCTGATGCGGACCAGAGCCGGCACGGCGGTCGTCGCCGCGTTCCTGCTGCTCGCGGGATGCGGGTCAGCCGCCCGGAAGGACGGTCAGGTCACCCTCCGCTTCCAGTCCCTGGCCTGGCAGGAGGACTCGGTCGCCGCCAACAGGGAACTGGTGAAGGAGTGGAACGCCACCCATCCGGACGTCAAGGTCGAGTACGTGCAGGGCAGCTGGGACAGCGTCCACGACCAGCTGCTCACCTCCTTCGAGGGCGGTGAGGCGCCGGACATCATCCACGACGCCTCCGACGACCTCGCCGACTTCGCCTACGGCGGCTACCTCGCCGACCTGACCGGGCTGCTGTCCGACCGGCTCACACGCGACATACCCCCGAGGAGCTGGCGGACGGCGGCCTTCGGCGACGGCGTCTACGGGGTGCCCTTCCTCCAGGAACCGCGGGTGCTGATCGCCAACACCGCCTGGCTCGCGACGGCGGGCGTGCGCCGCCCGACCCCCGGACACCCGTGGAGCTGGGCGGAGTTCAGGACGGTCACCAAGGAGCTGAGCGGCGAGGGCAGGTACGGCGTCGCCTGGCCGCTCAAGGAGCCCGTCTCCGCCACCCTCAACCTCTCGCTGTCGACGGGCGGGCAGCTCTTCCACCGGGGCGCGGACGGCAGGGTGACGGTGCGCTTCGACGCCGCCGACCAGGTCGTGCCGCGCACCGTCCACGACCAGGTCGTCGTCGACCACAGCGCACCCGGCTCCACCCTGGGCAGCGGTGGCTCGGACACCCTGCCGGGCTTCTTCGGCGGCAGGTACGCGATGGTCCCGCTCGGCTTCTCCTACCGCCAGCAGATCGTCCAGCAGGCGCCGAAGGGCTTCGACTGGGAGGTGCTGCCGGCCCCGGCCGGCGCCGACGGAACGGCCCAGGGCGTCAGCCCGCAGACGCTCTCCGTCGCCGAGGACAGCCACCACAAGAAGGAGGCGGCCGCGTTCATCGACTTCCTGCTGCGGCCGAAGAACATGGTCCGCCTCGCCCTCGGCGACTGGATGCTGCCCACCGGCACCCAGGCCCTGAAGGACCCGGCCCTGCACACCGCCCGGTACGGCTGGGCCACCGGCACCGCCCTGGCCGCCGGGCTCAACCCGGCCCCCGCCCAGACGGTGCGCGGCTACCCGGAGTGGAAGGACAAGGTGGCCACCCCCGCCCTCCAGTCGTACTACAGCGGCGCCATCGGCCTCGGGGAGCTGCGCCGTCGCCTTGAGCGGGACGGCAACCTGGTCCTGGCCCGCTATCAGCGCTGAGCACGCACCGCGGCACGGGGCCCGCCGGCTCCCCGCGGAGAGCGGCTGGCCCCGTGCCGCGGCGCGTGCCCCCGGGTCAGACCGGCAGCCGGTCCGGCTCGTCCCGGGTCACCGGGCGGCCCGGCGGCTGCGGGGACTCGTCGTGGGTCAGGTCGGGCAGCCGGTGCAGCCAGCGGGGCAGGTACCAGTTGCGCTCGCCGAGCAGCGCCATCACCGCCGGGAGCAGCACGCCCCGGATGACCGTCGCGTCGATGAGGACCGCGGCCGCCAGGCCGACACCCATCTGCTTCATGGACTGCATGGACAGCGTGCCGAAGATCGCGAACACCGCCACCATGATCACGGCCGCGCTGGTGACGACCCCGGCCGTGGTGACCACGCCGTGCCGGATCGCGTCCCTGGTGGACCGGCCGCGCAGCCGCGCCTCGCGGATCCGGGAGACCACGAACACGTGGTAGTCCATCGACAGGCCGAACAGGATCACGAAGAGGAACAGCGGCAGCCAGCTGACGATCGCCCCGACGCCCTGAGCGCCCACCAGCGAGGCACCCCAGCCGTGCTGGAAGACGGCGACGAGGATGCCGTAGGCGGCGCCGACCGAGAGCAGGTTGAGCAGGATCGAGGTGATCGCCACCGTCAGCGAGCGGAACGACAGCAGCATGAGGAGGAAGGCGAAGACGACCACGAAGGCGAAGACCGGGACGACCGAACCCATCAGCTGGTCGTTGAAGTCCTCGTTGCCGGCGACGTTCCCGGTCACCGGCGCCCGCACTCCGGCGACCTTGCCGAGGGTGGCGGGGCGTACCTCGTCGCGCAGCTTCTCCAGGCTCTGTCCGGCCTTGTCCATGTCCGAGCCGCCGACCAGCGGGACGGAGATCAGGGCGACGTTCTGGGCGTCGTGCACCCTGATGTCGACCGGTCCGCGCGAGGCACCCGAACTGATCGCACGCTCGCGGAAGTCGGTGAGCGCCCGGCGGACCTCGGGGGCGTTGATGTCCTTCGCCCCGACGACCACCTCGGCGGGCTCCGAGCCGCCGGGGAAGGCCTGGTTGACGCGGTCGTAGGTCTGCACGATCGGCAGCGAGCCGCCGAACTCCTGGTCCAGGGTGAGCTGGGAGGTCTTCATGCCGAGGGCGGGCGCGGCGACCGCTAGCAGGGCCCCGGCCGCGACGAGCGCGGAGACCAGCGGCCTGGCCAGCACGCCGCGCAGCACGGCCGTCCAGAAGCGGCTCTCGGACGGCCCGCCCGTCCGCGTCCGGCGGCGCAGGAACGGGATCCGGCCCTTCTCCACCCGTTCGCCCAGCAGCGACAGCAGCGCGGGCAGGACGGTCACCGAACCGACCATGGCGACCGCCACGACCATCAGGGACGCCAGGCCCATCGCCTCGAACTCGGCGAGCCCGGTGAACAGCATGCCCGCCATCGCCACGCAGACCGTGACCCCGGAGACGATGATCGCCCGGCCGCTGGTGGCGGCGGCGATCCGCAGTGCCGCGCCCGCGTCCCGGCCCGCCTGCCGCTCCTCGCGCTCCCGGCGCAGGTAGAACAGGCAGTAGTCGACGCCGACGGCCATGCCGACCAGCAGCATCACGGAGTTGGCGGTGTCGCTCATCGGCTGCAGATGGCTCACCAGGCCCATCAGGCCCATGGTCGCCATGATCGCGGTGACCGCCAGGCCCACCGGCAGCAGCGCGGCCACCAGGGCGCCGAAGGCGATCAGCAGGATACCGAAGGCCACCGGCACGGCGGAGTACTCGGCCCGCTGGAAGTCCTTGCCGAAGGCGTCGTCGTACTGCTTGTTCATGCTGGCGCCGCCGATCTCCGCGATCCGCAGCGAGCCGTGCGCCTTCTGCACCCCCGCCACCGCGTCCAGCACCGGCCCGACCCGGTCGGCGGCGGTCTCCGCGTCGCCCCGCATGTCGAACCGGACCAGGGCGCTGCGGCCGTCCTTCGAGACGGTTCCGGAGGTGTACGGCGAGGTGATGCCGGTGGCCTCGCCGGTGCCGCGGACCGCCTTGACGACGTCCTGGACGGCGGACCTGAACCCGGCGTCCGTGGCCCTGACCGACGGGTCGTCGGACTGGATCAGCACCGTCTCGCTCGCCGGTTCCTTGATGCCCGCGTCGTCGATGATCCGCGCCGCGGTGTGGGTCTCGCCCTTGAGCTGGTCGCTCTCGTCGACGTCGACCCGGCCGGCCGCCGAGCCGAGCCCCATGGCCAGGACGACGAACAGCACCCATATGCCGACGGCGGCCCAGCGGTGCCGGGCGCTCCAGCCGCCGGCCCGGGCGGCCAGGCCCCGCACCCGCGTCTCTCCGCTTCCTCTGACGGGATCCATGACGGGATCGCCCCCCTCGTGTGCGGTGACGGCCTCGGCCGCCACGGTCTCTTCACGACTTCCTGCGTTCCATTCGAAGCTAGGGGCCGGACAAGACCGACTCCTCGTGCTCTCTGGTGAAGTGGGGCGGACGGCTCTCGTCGCCTGGGAGTATGTCGGGCCCTTACATCTATCGACCCGTCTCGGGGGTGATGATCAGGGCTGTCCGTTCCGGCGACGGGGATCCGCTGTGTGATGACAAAACCTTGTTGAACAAGTCACAGGTGCGTGTAGGAGTTGATCCGGAGCGGTCCGATCGGCCAGAGTTTCGGGCAGCCCGGCATGCCCGGCACGGCCGTCGTGCCCACCCCCACGGGGCACGACGGCCGTTCTAAGGTGTTCGAATGACGATGTATGCGGCACTGCTGCGCGGGATCAACGTGGGCGGCAGGAAGAAGCTCCCGATGGCCGAGCTGCGGACGCTCATGACCGGCCTCGGGTACGGATCCGTGCAGACCTACCTGCAGAGCGGGCAGGCCGTCTTCGCCACCGACCACGGGGACGGCGGGTCGCTGGCCGCGGAGCTGTCCGCCGCGATCCAGGAGCGGTTCGGATTCCCGGTCGACGTGCTCGTCCGCGACCACGCCTATCTCAGGGCGATCGCCGAGGCCTGCCCGTTCCCGGCCGCCGAGCTGGAGGCCAGGCAGCTGCACGTCACCTACTTCTCCGCGCCGGTCGCGCCCGAGCGGTTCGCGGACCTGGACGCCGCCGCCCACCTCCCCGAGGAGTTCCGCCTGGGCGACCGCGCGCTGTACCTGTACGCGCCGGACGGCCTCGGCCGCTCCAAACTGGCGGAGGCGCTGTCCCGGCCGCGCACCAACAAGGGGCTGATCGCCACCACCCGCAACTGGAACACGGTCGTCAAACTGGTCCAGCTCACCGCCCCGGCGCCCTGAGGACCCGCGGCCGCCGGGACCGGCCGGCCAACTGCCCCGCGCGGACAAGTGGTTGACGGCTGAACGGTAAAGGCGCAGGTGTGACACGTTCGCGCGTCACGGCGCAGAAGTAAGAGCCGGCCCGGCGCCGCCGCTCGCAGGAGCGCACGCCGGCCGGCCGTTCGCGGTCCGACGTCACAGGGGAGCGCCGGACCGCGAACCCCGAAAGCGCCGCCGCCGGGCGCCCACGGCCAGGGCCGCCCGGCTCAGGCCCCCAGGGCCGTCAGGGCCGGGGTGCGGGCCGCGTCGTACCGCTCCAGCAGGACCCGGGCCACCTCCGGCGCCGGACCGAGGACGTCGGCCAGCACGTCCGCCTGGGCCGCGCCCCGCGCGATCCGGTCGGGCAGGAAGCCGGGTGCGAGGACGTAGGGGGCCACCGCCACCCGGGCGCAGCCCAGTTCGCGCAGCTCCCGCACCGCGTCCTCGGTGCGCGGGAGCGAAGCGGAGGCGAACGCGGGCCGCACGGCGCACCAGCCGGTGCTCCGCCACTTCCGCGCGATGTCCGCGATCACCGCGATCGCCTCCGGGTCGCTGGACCCCGCCGAGGCCAGGACGACCCCGGTCGAGGGCTTGTCGGCGGGGGTGAGCCCCGCCTCGTGCAGCCGCCGTTCCAGGGCCGCCAGGAGCAGCGGGGACGGTCCGAGCACCTCCGCCTGCCGGATCCGCAGCCGGGCGGGCGCGTCCCGCAGGACGGCGGGGATGTCCGCCTTCGCGTGGAAGGCGCGGGTCAGCAGCAGCGGCAGGGCCACGACGTCACGGACGCCCTCCGCCGCCAGGGACTCCAGCACCCCGTGTGCCGAGGGGACGTTGAAGTCGAGGAAGCCGGTCTCCACGCGCAGCCCGGGCCGCAGCGACCGTACCCGCCGCACCAGGGCGTGCACGGTCGCCGCGTGCCGCGCATCACGGCTGCCGTGGGCGATGACGAGGAGAACGGGCTTCGTACGCATGGACCTCAGCTCTTCACCAGCAGACCTCGGCTGCGCAGCACCCACCGCTCCAGCGGACTGAAGATCAGCAGGTCGATCGCGATGCCGACGAACAGGATCAGGATGATGGCCTCGAACACCATGGCCATGTCGCTCGCGGTGCGCGCGTTCTCCAGCAGCTGGCCCAGGCCCACGCCGAGGTCCGGGAAGCTCGCGATGATCTCGGCGGCCATCAGCGACCGCCAGGAGAACGCCCAGCCCTGCTTCAGGCCCGCCACGTAGCCGGGCAGCGCCGCCGGGAGCACCACGTGCCAGATGCCCCTCACACCCGTCGCGCCCATGGTCCGTCCGGCGCGCAGGAACAGCGGCGGCACCTGGTCGACGCCGGAGACCAGCCCGTTGGCGATGGACGGGACCGCGCCGAGCAGGATCACCGCGTACATCATCGAGTTGTTCAGGCCCAGCCAGATCACGGCCGGCGGCACCCACGCCACCGACGGCAGGGACTGGAGGCCGGACAGGATCGGGCCGATGGCGGCGCGCACGAATTTCACCCGGGCCACCAGGAGCCCCAGCGGGGTCCCGAGCACCAGGGCGAAGAGGAACCCGAGCAGGCCGCGGCTGACACTGGTCCAGATGTACCCGAGCAGGTCGCCCTTGATCCAGGCGTCCTTGAACGCGGAGCCCACCGCCGACGGCGAGGGCAGCTTGGACGGGTCGTCGACGACCGGGACGAGGAGCGTCCAGGCCACCAGGACCACGGCGAGCGCGATGACCGGCGGCAGGATCTTGGCGGTGAAGACCTGCCGGAAGGTCGGGCGGCCGGCCGTCGACGTCTCCAGCGCGTCGAGGCCCGCCTCGACGCTTCCGGCGTCCTTGGCCGCGGTCGTCTCAGTGCTGGCCATGACGGCGGATCTCCCCACGCAGTACATCGGTGATCTCTAGGGACAGTTCGGCCACCGGCGCGTCCTCGATCCGGCGCGGCTGCGGGATGCCGACCGTCCACTCGCGCGCTATCCGGCCCGGCCGCGAGGACAGCAGGACCACCCGCTGGGCGAGCCGCACCGCCTCGCGCACGTTGTGCGTGACGAACAGGACGGAGACGCCGGTCTCCTCCCAGATCCGGGTCAGCTCGTCGTGCAGGACGTCCCGGGTGATGGCGTCCAGGGCCGAGAACGGCTCGTCCATCAGCAGCAGGTTGCTCTCCTGGGCGAGCGCGCGGGCCAGCGCCGCACGCTGGCGCATGCCGCCCGACAGCTCGTGGACGCGCTTGCCGTACGCGCCCTTCAGCCGGACCAGTTCGAGCAGCCGCTCGGCGCGGTCGCGGCGGTCGTTCTTCGGGACCCCGCCGAGCTTCAGGGCGAGTTCGATGTTCTTGCCCGCGGTCAGCCACGGGAACAGGGCGTGCTCCTGGAACATCAGGGCGGGCCGCCCGTCCGTCGCGATGGAGCCCGCGGTGGGCCGGTCCAGGCCCGCCACCAGGTTCAGCAGCGTGGACTTGCCGCACCCCGACGCGCCCAGGAGGGTGACGAACTCGCCCGGCGCGACATCGAGCGTGATGTCGTCCAGGACGAGCTGCTGTCCGCCGGGAGTCGCGAAGGACTTCGAGACGTGCTCAAGGCGTGCCGCGTGCTCCACCGACTCGCCGGCCTTGGCGAGTGTCGTGGTCGTGGCCATGGTCGTCACCTCCTGGGAACGCGTCGGGACCGGTCAGCTGCTGCCGAGACCGGCGGCGTCGACCGTGCTCGCGCCCTCGGCCTTGAGGACCTTGTTGAGGATCGACAGGTCGTAGATGTTCTTCAGGAGCGGGTCGGAGAGCAGACCGGCCTTGACGGCGTGCTCGGCCTCGGTGTTGAGGGTGGAGGCCAGCGGGTCGTCGGTGAACTGGATCGACTTCCAGGCCGGGTCCAGGACGCCGTCGGGCAGCGCCTTGCCGGAGTCGACCTCCAGCTGCTTGTTCGCGGCGGCCTTCGCCTGGTCCGGGTTGGCGTTGATCCACTTGTTGGTGGCGACCGAGCCCTTCAGCACGGCCTCGACGACCTTCGGGTGCGCCTTGAGGAACTTCTGCGACACGATGATGTTCGTGATCACGAACTTCTTGTCGGGCCACAGCGTGGACTCGTCGAGGAGCACCTTGCCGCCTTCGGCGACCAGCTTGGACGCGGTCGGCTCCGGCACCCAGGCGCCGTCGATGGAACCGGCCTTGAAGGCGTCCGGGGTGATCTTGTTGTCCGTGCGGACGACCGTGACGTCGCCCTTGCCGCTCTGCGCGTCGACCTTCCAGCCCTGGTCGGCGGCCCAGTTGAGGAACGCCACGTCCTGCGTGTTGCCGAGCTGCGGCGTCGCGATCTTCTTGCCCTTGACGTCCTTCAGGGACGTGATCTTCTTCGGGTTCACGACCAGCTTGACGCCGCCCGACGCGGAACCGCCGATGATCTTCAGGTCGGTGCCGCCGGACTTGGTGTAGCCGTTGATGGCCGGCGAGGGGCCGATCCAGCCGATGTCGATGGAGCCGGAGTTGAGCGCCTCGATCTCCGAGGGACCCGCGTTGAAGATCGCGTACTTGGCCTGGGTGGCGCCGAGCTCCTTCTGGAAGAAGCCCTTCTGGTTGCCCACCAGCGCCGTCGCGTGGGTCAGGTTGCCGAAGTAGCCGATCTTGACGGTGTCGAGGCCGTCGATCTTCTTGGCCCCGGCGGCGACCTTGGCCGTGTCGGTCTTGTCGGAGTCCGACCCGTAACCGCAGGCGGCGAGGGCGAGCAGGGGAAGCGCGGCTATCACCGCGAGACTGCGGCGGCGGAAGGCATTTGTAGCAGGCACGGGAGGTGTTCCTCTCGGAGGCCCGGCGGTCACGGTCTCTCAGGTCGTGGCCGGGAGGTCGGCAGGTCTTCGTTCACGGCGGTGGGGGGTGAGGGCGCGCGAGCAGTGCGCGTACGTCAACGCACACATCGCGCCACTCCGCCCTGTCCGCTGCCGAGAGTGCCGCTGCCGACGCGGCCGCCCTCCTTGGCGAACGTGGAGTAGATGTCGGTGGAGGTCACGTCAGAAGTCCCACCCGTCGTCCTCGGCCTCGTCGTTGACGGGCTCGGGGGAGGCGAACGACTCGCCGACCATGCCGGCGGTGAGCGTGGTGCCGTCGGCGGGGTCGATCAGGATGAAGGAGCCGGTGCGGCGCGAGTCGGCGTAGGAGTCGACCGGCAGCGGCTCGGCGGTACGGATCTTCACCCGGCCGATGTCGTTGGCGACGAGCTGGCCGGGGTGCGGGTGCAGGGACAGGTCGTCGAGGGTGAGCCGGGACGGGATGTCCTTGACGATCGCCTTGACCGTGCGGGTGCCGTGCTTGAGCAGCACCCGGTGCCCGACGGTCAGCGCCTGGTCCGCGACGTGGCAGACGGTCGCCTCGACCTCCTGGGTGGTCTCCGGCGCGTCCTGGGTCGGCACGATCAGGTCGCCGCGCGAGACGTCGATGTCGTCGGCGAGCAGCAGGGTCACCGACTGGGTGGTCCACGCCGATCCGACCGGCCTGCCCAGCAGGTCGATGCCCGAGATCGTCGTCGTACGGCCGGACGGCAGGACCGTGACCTGCTCGCCGACGTGGAAGGTGCCGGCGGCGATCTGACCGGCGTAGCCGCGGTAGTCGGGGTGCTCGGCGGTCTGCGGGCGGATCACGTACTGCACGGGCAGCCGGGCGTGGCAGTGCGCCAGGTCGTGGCTGACCGGGACGGTCTCCAGGTGCTCCAGGACGGTCGGGCCGCCGTACCAGTCCATCGTGGCGGACGGCTCCACGACGTTGTCGCCGACCAGCGCGGAGATCGGGATCGCGGTGACCTCGGGGACACCCAGCTCGGTCGCGTACGCCGTGAACTCCTCGGCGATCGCGGCGAAGACCCGCTCCTCGTATCCGACCAGGTCCATTTTGTTGACGGCGAGGACGACGTGGGGGACGCGGAGGAGGGCGGCGATGGCGGCGTGGCGGCGGGTCTGCTCGACGACGCCGTTGCGGGCGTCGACGAGGACGACGGTGAGCTCGGCGGTGGAGGCGCCGGTGACCATGTTGCGGGTGTACTGCACGTGGCCGGGTGTGTCGGCCAGGATGAAGCGGCGTCTGGGGGTGGCGAAGTAGCGGTAGGCGACGTCGATGGTGATGCCCTGTTCGCGTTCGGCGCGGAGTCCGTCGGTGAGGAGGGCGAGGTCGGGGGTGTCCTGTCCGCGGGAGGCGGAGGCGCGTGCGACGGCTTCGAGCTGGTCGGTGAGGACGGATTTGGAGTCGTGGAGCAGGCGTCCGACGAGGGTGGACTTGCCGTCGTCGACGGATCCGGCGGTCGCGAACCGCAGCAGGGTGGTCTCGGTCAGGCCGAGTTCCGTGGTGGTGGTGCTCATCTCTAGAAGTACCCCTCGCGCTTGCGGTCTTCCATCGCGGCCTCGGAGAGCTTGTCGTCGGCGCGGGTGGCGCCGCGCTCGGTGAGCCGGGACGCGGCGATCTCGGCGATGACGGCGTCCAGCGTGCCGGCGTCGGAGTCGACGGCGCCGGTGCAGGACATGTCTCCGACGGTGCGGTAGCGCACCTGCCGCTTCTCCACCGTCTCGTCGTCCGTGGGGCCGCCCCAGTCGCCGGCGGTCAGCCACATGCCGCCGCGGCGGAACACTTCGCGTTCGTGGGCGAAGTAGATCTGGGGGAGGTCGATGGCTTCGCGGGCGATGTACTGCCAGACGTCGAGTTCGGTCCAGTTGGAGAGGGGGAAGACGCGGACGTGTTCGCCGGGGGCGTGGCGTCCGTTGTAGAGGTTCCACAGTTCGGGGCGCTGGCGGCGGGGGTCCCACTGGGAGAATTCGTCGCGCAGGGAGAAGACGCGTTCTTTGGCGCGGGCCTTTTCCTCGTCGCGGCGGCCGCCGCCGAAGACGGCGTCGAACTTCTCCTGCTGGATCTTTTCGGTGAGGGGGAGGGTCTGGAGAGGGTTGCGGGTGCCGTCGGGGCGTTCGCGCAGTACTCCGCGGTCGATGTAGTCCTGGACGGAGGCGACGTGCAGGCGCAGTCCGTGTGCGGTGACGACGCGGTCGCGGTAGGCGAGGACTTCGGGGAAGTTGTGGCCGGTGTCGACGTGGAGGAGGGAGAAGGGGATCGCCGCGGGGGCGAAGGCCTTGAGGGCGAGGTGGAGCATGACGATGGAGTCCTTGCCGCCGGAGAAGAGGATCACCGGTCGTTCGAACTCGCCCGCCACCTCGCGGAAGATGTGCACCGCCTCGGACTCCAGCGCGTCCAGATGCGACAGGGCGTACGGCGTGCCGGTGCCCTCTCCGTGGGTCGCCACGGTCGTCATGCCAGTCCCCTCTCGGCGAGCACGGCGTACACGGACGCCGCGGACTCCTGCACGGTCTGGTGCTGCGACTCGATCCGCAGATCGGGCGCCTCGGGCTCCTCGTACGGGTCGTCGACGCCGGTCAGCCCGGACAGTTCGCCCGCGGCCTGCTTGGCGTACAGCCCCTTCACGTCGCGTACGGAACACACCTCGACCGGGGTCGCCACGTGCACCTCGACGTAGGCGGTGCCGTTCTCCTCGTGGCGCTTGCGCACCGCGTCCCGGCTGTCCGCGTACGGGGCGATCACCGGGACCAGCGCCGTGACGCCGTTGCGGGCCAGCAGTTCGGCGACGAAGCCGATGCGCTGCACGTTGGTGTGCCGGTCCTCGCGGCTGAAGCCGAGGCCCGCCGAGATGAACTCGCGGATCTCGTCCCCGTCGAGCACCTCGACGCGGTGGCCCTCGTCGCGCAGCCGCTCCGCCAACTCGTACGCGATAGTGGTCTTGCCGGCGCTCGGCAGACCCGTGAGCCAGACGGTGGCTCCGGTCGTCACGTTGTTCTCCTGGTTCGTCGGAAGCGGGAAAGCCGTCTTCGTCGAAGGCGTGGTGGCCGTCATCCGTGCAGACCGCACTCGGTCTTGGCGCGTCCCGCCCAGCGGCCGGCCCGCGCGTCCTCGCCCTCCAGCACCCGCCGGGTGCAGGGCGCGCAGCCGACGGAGGCGTAGCCGTCCATCAGCAGCGGGTTGGTCAGTACGCCGTGTTCGGCGACGTAGGCGTCCACGTCGTCCTGGGTCCACCGGGCGATCGGGGAGATCTTGACCTTCCGGCGCTTCTTGTCCCAGCCGACGACCGGGGTGTTCGCCCGGGTCGGGGACTCGTCGCGACGCAGCCCGGTCGCCCAGGCCGTGTAGTTCGCGAGGCCCCGCTCCAGCGGCTCGACCTTGCGGAGCCGGCAGCACAGGTCGGGGTCGCGGTCGTGCAGCCGGGGCCCGTGCTCCGCGTCCTGCTCGGCCACCGTCCGGCGCGGGGTGAGGGTGATGACGTTGACGTCCATGACGGCCTCGACGGCGTCCCGGGTGCCGATGGTCTCCGGGAAGTGGTAGCCGGTGTCGAGGAAGACGACGTCCACGCCCTTCTGGGCACGGGACGCGAGGTGGGCCACCACCGCGTCCTCCATGGAGGAGGTCACGCAGAAGCCCCTGCCGAAGGTGTCCACCGCCCACTGGAGGATCTCCAGGGCGGTGGCGTCCTCCAGGTCGCGGCCGGCCCGTTCGGCCAGGTCCTTCAACTCGTCGGTGCCGCGGTCTTCCTGAGCTGTGGTCATATCTGTTCCCCTCCGGCTTCGGAGTGCTTCAGTCCGCGGGCGAGCAGCCCGAGGAACTTCAGCTGGAATGCGCGGTTGCAGGACGCGCATTCCCAGGCGCCGTGGCCCTGCTCGCTGGGACGCAGGTCCTCGTCACCGCAGTAGGGGCAGTAGAAGGGCGCGGCCCGCTCGCTCATGAGAGCGCCTCCTCGCCGGCGCGGGAGGCCCAGGTGGCGAACCGCTCGCCGTCCTCGCGCTCCGCCTGGAACCGCCTGAGCACCCGCTCGACGTAGTCCGGCAGTTCCTCGGAGGTCACCTTGAGCCCGCGGACCTTGCGGCCGAACCCGGCCTCCAGGCCGAGCGCGCCGCCCAGGTGCACCTGGAATCCCTCGACCTGCTCGCCCGCGTCGTTCAGGACCAGCTGGCCCTTGAGACCGATGTCCGCCACCTGGATACGGGCGCAGGCGTTCGGGCAGCCGTTGAGGTTGATGGTGATCGGCTCGTCGAACTCGGGCAGCCGCCGCTCCAGCTCGTCGATCAGGGAGGAGCCGCGCTGCTTGGTCTCGACGATGGCGAGCTTGCAGTACTCGATGCCGGTGCAGGCCATCGTGCCGCGCCGGAACGAGGACGGCCGGGCGGTCAGGTCGAGCGCTTCGAGGGCGGCCACCAGCGAGTCGACCTGGTCCTCGGTGACGTCCAGGACGATCATCTTCTGCTCGACGGTGGTCCGCACCCGGCCCGAGCCGTGCGCCTCCGCGAGGTCGGCGACCTTCGCCAGGGTCGCGCCGTCGACGCGTCCGACGCGCGGGGCGAACCCGACGTAGAAGTTGCCGTCCCGCTGCCGGTGCACGCCGACGTGGTCGCGCCAGCGGGAGACGGGCTCGGCGGGCGCCGGCCCGTCGACGAGCGCGCGCCCGAGGTACTCGTCCTCCAGGATCCGCCGGAACTTCTCGGCGCCCCAGTCGGCGACCAGGAACTTCAGGCGGGCGCGGGTGCGCAGCCGCCGGTAGCCGTAGTCACGGAAGATGCCGATGACGCCGGCCCACACGTCCGGGACCTCCGCCAGCGGCACCCAGGCGCCGAGCCGGACGCCGATCTTCGGGTTGGTGGACAGGCCACCGCCCACCCACAGGTCGAAGCCGGGGCCGTGCTCGGGGTGGTCGACACCCACGAAGGCGATGTCGTTGATCTCGTGGACCACGTCGAGCAGCGGCGAACCGGAGATCGCGGACTTGAACTTGCGGGGCAGGTTGGAGAACTCCTTGCTGCCGATGTACCGCTTGTTGATCTCGTCGATCGCCCAGCTGCCGTCGATGATCTCGTCCTCGGCGATGCCGGCCACCGGCGAGCCGATGACCACGCGCGGGGTGTCGCCGCACGCCTCGGTGGTGGACAGCCCGACGGCCTCCAGCCGGTTCCAGATCTCGGGCACGTCCTCGATGCGGATCCAGTGCAGCTGGATGTTCTGCCGGTCGGTGATGTCCGCGCTGCCGCGCGCGAACTCCTGCGAGATCTCGCCGATCACCCGCAGCTGCGCGGTGGTGAGGCGGCCGCCGTCGATCCGCACCCGCAGCATGAAGTACTTGTCGTCCAGCTCCTCGGGTTCGAGGATGGCCGTCTTGCCGCCGTCGATGCCCGGCTTGCGCTGCGTGTACAGGCCCCACCAGCGCATCCGTCCGCGCAGGTCGTTGGGGTCGATCGAGTCGAAGCCGCGCTTGGAGTAGATCGTCTCAATGCGTGTCCGCACATTGAGACCGTCGTCGTCCTTCTTGAACTGTTCGTTGCCGTTGAGCGGGGTGAAGTGCCCCATGGCCCACTGACCCTCACCACGGTGACGGCTCACCTTGCGGCGGGGCGCGGAGGCAGGGTTCTGCGGAGTGGCGGCCATGGCGAATACGTCCTTCGGGACAGGCGGGGAAGCGGCTCTTACCTGCGCGTACGGGCGCACGCGGGCGTGTCTGCGCGACACTGCGCGAGGGAAGGTCTGGACAGGAGACGGCGGTGGTGCTGTGCTCTCAGCCCGCCGGACAGATGGCGCTGGACATGCGGCCGAGGTCGACGTGCCGCCGACTCACCAAGGCGATTCCAGTTCCAGACATGACGGAAGCGTGTCACGCGGATCTCGGGCCAGTCCACCATCGTCCGCGATTCGGACGGATCTATTCTGAATGGTGAGACGCGATGCGGAGGGTCAGGCTCCGGGGTGCGCCGGAGTGCGGGCGCCCGGCCAGGGCCCCGGGTTCGCGACGTCCGGTTCCTCCTCGACCTTGGTGTCGAAGAGCCGGAAACCGCGCCGCTGGTAGTTGGCCATCGCGTGCTCGCCGTCCAGGCTGCAGGTGTGCAGCCACACCCGCTTCGTCGGCGGCAGGTCCGGCCAGCGCTCCGCCAGGTCCCAGGCGCGCGCCGCGCCGTACGACAGCAGGTGACCGCCGATCCGGCGGCCCCGGAAGGCCGGGAGCAGGCCGAAGTAGACGATCTCCACGACCCCGTCGTCCTGCGGCGCCAGCTCGACGTAGCCCGCCGGGGTGCCTCTGTCGTAGCCGACCCAGGTCTCCACACCGGGCCGCTCCAGGTGCTCCCGCCACCGGTCGTACGTCCAGCCCAGCCGGTCGGTCCAGCGGATGTCGCCGCCGACGGACGCGTACAGGAACCGGCTGAACTCGGGGGAGGGGACCTGCGAGCGGACGACCTCGATGCCGCCGCCTTCCGGCGCGGCGGCCGGGAGGAGGTCGGCCGGGGAGGTCTGCTCAAGGGACCAGGTGGTCACGACGACGCTGCTCATGAGGACCAGGCAATCATCCGGGCCCCGGCCGTGTCGACGGCCGTCCGCCGGTGCCCGTCAGCCGAGCGAGGCGTCTATCGAGCGCAGCGGCACCGAGAACAGCATGCGGCCGGAGACCGACCAGACCTCTCCGGTGTCGGGGGCGTAGGACAGCGAGCCGGTGTTCTCGGCCCAGCAGCGGTGCGAGGCGTCCGAGCCGCAGCGGGCCGCCCGCGCGCCCCTGCGGTCCTGCCGCCACAGGCTGCCGTGCCCGTCCATGGCGCCGGGCAGGTGTCCGACGTACCACTGGGAGGCGGTCGCGCCCGGCGGGCGGTACGACAGGACGCCCCGGATCTCCGAGGCCTCCGTCCGGTAGGCCTCGACCGCGTCCGCCCGGCCGGCGGCGTCGGTGGCGAGCGCCCCGGCGTGCCGCGGGTCCTCGTCGAACGCGTACCGCCACAGGCGGGCCCGCCGGTCGCCGCCCGCGGGTGTCCACTCGCCGAGGACCAGGCTGTCCGGGGCCGTCCCGCGGTCCACGGCGAGCGCGCTCGGACAGGGCGCGCCGCTCTCGGAGCAGGCCCCCGACGTGAACCGGTAGGAGCCCACGGCGGGCATCACGTAGCGGAAGCCGTCGGCGGACCAGCCGCCGGGCACCCGGCCGATCCGGGCGGACAGCACGGACGTGCGCTGGATGCGGTTGAGGTCGTACACGTAGAGCGCTTCGGCGCTGCCCGGCGCGGTGGTCACCAGCAGCTTGTTCTCGTACCAGGCCATGCCGGCGATCTGCGAGGTCAGGCCCCGGTAGGTGCGGCCGTCCACGCTCGGCACGGTCAGCAGGACCCAGGAGTACGAGGGGTGCGCGGGGTCGTTGTCGTCCACGACGGCGACCCTGGCCAGGCCCCGGGAGGCGGCCGGGCCGCCGGCGCTGTGCGTCCAGCCGGCCAGCACGACCCGGTTGGCGCCCCACAGGCCGTCGTCGTCCGCGTCGGAGGAGGTCGTCACCGAGGCCGGCCGCCAGTCGTCGGTGAGGGTGTCGGTGGGGTCCCAGCAGTAGGCCTCGGTGGTCGCCGGGACGACCGGCAGCGAGTCCCGGTCCCCGGAGCCGCAGGCGGCCGCCGGACGCAGGACGTGGTCGGTGTCCGCCAGGACGTCGGCGACGCCGACCGTGCCGCCCATCGCCTCGGCGAGCCGGTCCAGCGAGCGGCGCGGCACCAGGTTCTCCTGGAGCTGGAGCCGCGCGGTGTCGGCGGCGGAGGTCAGCGGCTTCAGCGCGCCCGGGTCCTCGGCGACCGTGGCCTGCGAGGCGCTGACGATCGTGGCGGTCGCGGTGAGGGCCAGCGCGGCCCCGGCCAGGGCGGCGCGCAGTGCCGCGCCCCGCCTGCGCCGCCGGTGTCTGCCGCGATGCTTCATGTCTCCTCCCGAGGCGGACCAACTGCGCCCCATGGTCGTTACGTTGACCGAGGAGCAGTTGAGGGTGCCCGCACCGGGATGCTACGGCAGTCGGGGCCGCCGTACCGCGAAGACGCAGCAAATATGCGGAAGATACGTCCCTCGATGTCCCTGATGCGCGTAACGGGGGCCGGGTTGCGGGGCCCGTGTGCCAGTCCTGACGCCGGCCCCGCCGGCCTTGGCGCGCCCGGCGTCAGGACCGTGGGCCCGGACCTCTGTCCGCGGCCACCGCCGGGGCGTTCGAGCACGGCAGCAGGTCGAGCGGGTCGGCCGGGAGCAGCACCTCGATCTCCGCGTCCTCCCGGAACCGGTAGGGCCGGTGTTCGAGCAGCGACCCCAGATAGCGCCGGATCCGGGACATCTCGGCGCGCACGGTGACCGTCCGCGAGGCGTCCCCGAACACGTCCTCGGCGAGGCCGGCCGCGCTGCGCCCGGTGCGCCGGACCGCCAGCAGGTACAGCAACTCGGCGTGTCGCGGGCTCAGTTCCCTGGACCAGGAGCAGGAGTCGCCGCCCACCGTCACCGAGGGCCGGCGCGGCCGGGCCAGGTCGAGCACCAGCCGTCCGCCCTCCGCCGGCGTCGGCTCGTCCACCGCGCGCAGCAGCCAGCCGCCGGTCAGCGGCTCCACCGAGCACAGCCCGAGCGCCGGCAGCCGGTGGCGGCCCGGCGACAGGGACCCCGGCAGCGCGAGCCGCCGCGGGTACGGCATGCCGACGACCGCCGCCGTCCAGCCGTCGGCGTCCACCACCAGCGCCCGGCCGCCCAGCCGGGCCAGCATCGGCGCCGCGACCGCGCGCAGCCGCTCCAGCGCGTCCAGGTGCAGTTCCCGCAGCCGGGCCTCGGCCAGCTTCGCCACCGAGTCGACCAGGGCCAGGGTCGCCGGATGCATGGTCTCCAGCGGGCCGCTGACGTCGACCACGCCGAGCAGCGTGCCGTCCCGCGGGTCGGTGATGGGGGCGCCGGAACACGTCCAGGAGGTGAGCGAGCGGGCGAAGTGCTCGGCGGCGAAGACCTGCACGGGGTGGCGCACCACCGCGGGGGTGCCGACGCCGTTGGTGCCGACGACGTCTTCGCGCCAGTCGGCGCCGGGTGCGAAGCCGAGGCCGTCGGCCTTGCGCAGCACCGGTGGGGAACCCTCGCGCCACAGCACCCGGCCGTCGGCGTCGGCCACCACCATGATGTGCTGGGCCGCGTCCGCGACCGAAAGCAACCCCTCGCGCAGCACCGGCAGTACGTCCCGCAGCGGTGACCGCTCGCGCCTGCGCCGCACCTCGTCGCGGGACAGCAGCCCCGCACCGAAGTCGTGGTCGGGGTCGACGCCGCTGCGCAGCGTGCGTCCCCAGGACTGCTCGATCACCGGCCGCGGCGCGATCCGCCCACGCCGGCCGGCCAGTCGCGCCTCGCGCAGTTCGCTCAGCAACCGCGCCCCCTGTGCCGCGTCCACCGCGGCCAGTCGCGCCACGTCCATCGGCGGGTTCCCCACTGACGTCCTCCCGGGCAGTCCTCGGAAAAGGCATGGAAGTGCGTTGTCAAGCCGTCCGGGCGGCGGTTTCCGGTCCGACTGCGCGTCTCATACTGCCGTTCTCCGGGGTCGGAGGCCCACAGTCCGCACACAGTCACCGAGATGTTGCAACCCCTTGCAACCCTGGTGGACGGACCGGCAGTGGCCGAAAATTGAGCCGGCGCCTCGGCGTCGCAGGCCTGACATGGGCCGAAGAAGCGGGGGTGGTGCCGTGTCGGCGCAGCACCACCCCCGCGTCGGCCGCCGCCGTGGCGCGCGCCCGGGCACCAGCCGCACGTTCCCGGCGCCCTCGCGCACCTCAGGCCGGGAGGTGCACCCGGGCCCGGTCCACCACCGCCGTGAGGTCCAGGCCGCGCGGCAGGGTGCCGAAGGACGCGCCCCGGTCGTCGGTGAGCCGGGACGCGCAGAAGGCGTCCGCCACCTCCGCGGGCGCGAAGCGGACCAGCAGGGAGCCCTGGAGGACCGTCGCCAGGCGTTCCACGAGGCGTCTGGCCCGGGCCTCCATGCCCTCCAGGTCGGCCAGTTCGGAGAAGAGGTCCTTGACCGCGCGGTCCAGGCGGTGGTCGGCGCCGTGCGCGCGGCCGATCTCCTGGAGGTAGGCGTCCAGCGCTCCCGGCTCGCGCTGCAACGCCCGCAGCGCGTCCAGCGCCTGGATGTTCCCCGCGCCCTCCCAGAGCGAGTTCAGCGGCGACTCGCGCACCAGGCGGGGCAGCCCCGACTCGGTCACGTAGCCGTTGCCGCCCAGGCACTCGGCGGCCTCCACGGCGACCGGCGCGCAGCGCTTGGTCACCCAGTACTTGGCGGCGGGCAACGCCAGCCGCAGCAGGGCCCGTTCGGCCTCACCGCCGTCGTCGTGGGCGGCGGCCAGCCGGAGCGCGAGCGCCGTCGCGGCCTCCGACTCGATCGCCAGGTCGGCCAGCACGTTGCGCATCAGCGGCTTGTCGGCGAGCTTCCCGCCGAACGCCTCGCGGTGGGAGCAGTGGTGCACCGCCTGCGTGACCGCCTGGCGCATCAGCCCCGCCGAGCCCAGCACGCAGTCGAGCCGGGTCGAGGCGACCATCGCGATGATGGTCCGCACCCCGCGGCCCTCCTCGCCCACCCGCCGAGCCCAGGTGCCGTCGAACTCCACCTCGCCGGACGCGTTGGAGCGGTTGCCGAGCTTGTCCTTCAGGCGCTGGAGGAGGAAGACGTTGCGGGTGCCGTCCGGCAGGACGCGCGGCACCAGAAAGCAGGTCGGCCCGCCCGGCGCCCGCGCCAGCACCAGGAAGCCGTCCGACATGGGCGCCGAGCAGAACCACTTGTGCCCGGTGAGGGTGTAGGTCCCGGACTCGGCGAGCGGGACGGCGGCGGTCGTGTGGGCGCGGACGTCGCTGCCGCCCTGCTTCTCCGTCATGGCCGCGCCGAACAGGGCGCCGGCCTTCCCGGCGGCGGGCCGCAGCCCGCGGTCGTAGATCATGGAGGTCAGCAGCGGCTCCCACGCGGCGGCCAGCTCCGGCTCGGTGCGCAGGGCGGGCACCGCCGCGTTCGTCATCGACAGCGGGCAGCAGGTCCCGGCCTCGGCCTGGGTCCAGACCAGGAAGGCGGCCGCGCGCCGGACGTGCCCGCCGGGCCGTACCCAGCCGGTGGTCAGACCCGCGCCGACGCCCTTGCCGAGCAGCCGGTGCCAGGCGGGGTGGAACTCCACCTCGTCGATCCGGTGCCCGTAGCGGTCGTGGGTGCGCAGCCGCGGCGGGTTCTCGTCGGCCTGCGCCGCCCACTCCTGCACCTGCGCCGAACCGGCCGAGACGCCGATCGACGACAGCTCCGCCCGCACCTCCTCCAGCAGCTCCGGGGCGGTGTGCCGTTCGACGGCCTCGACGAGGGCCCGGTCGGCGGCGAAGAGGTCGTGGCCGACCAGCGGCGGCGGCTGATGGGTCACGGTGTGCGTGGTCGTGCCTGCCATGTCTGCGAACCTGCCCGGGACGGAGTCGGTGGTCTCCAGCGTGACACAGGGGTACCCCCGGTCGCCGGGCAAGATCCCACCGGACCCCGGAAGATCGCTTCGGGACCCGGAAGATCGCTTCGGGACCCCGGAAGATGAGTACTGCCCCGGGCGGCGGATACCTTTAGGGCGTGCAGCCAGCAAGCGATACCCCCGAGCGGCCCTCAGGCCGGCTCCACCGGGCCAGGGCCCTGTACCGGAACGTCTCCAAGCGCCGGACGGCTTGGCTGCTGCTCAAGGACACCGTCAATTCCTGCATGGAGTACCGCATCCTCGGCCTCGCCGCCGAGGCCGCCTTCTTCACCCTGCTCTCCGTGCCGCCGCTGCTGCTCAGCCTCATCGGCCTGCTCGGCTACGTCGACGACTGGACCGGCGCCGACACCATCGCGAGCCTGGAGGCCAATCTCCTGGACGCCTCCCGGACCGTCCTGTCCGACAAGGGCGTCAGGGAGATCGCCGAGCCGATCCTGCACGACGTGATGCGCGGCGGACGCCCCGACGTGATCTCCATCGGCTTCCTGTTCGCCCTGTGGTCGGGCTCCCGCGCGGTCAACGTCTTCATCGACACGATCACCGTGATGTACGGCCTCGACGGCGTCCGGGGCATCGTGAAGACGCGGGTGGTGTCCTTCCTGCTCTTCATCGCGGGCCTGCTGATCGGCTCGGTGGCGCTGCCGCTGATGGTGGCGGGACCCGACGCGGTGGTCCGGATCGTGCCGTGGTCGGAGACGGTCGTCCAGGTCCTGTACTGGCCGGTCGTGATCGTCCTGTCCATCGTCTTCCTGACCACGCTCTACCACGTCTCCGTGCCGGTCCGCTCGCCGTGGATCGAGGACGTGCCGGGCGCCCTGGTGGCCCTCGCCATGTGGGTCCTCGGCAGCTTCCTGCTGCGCATCTACCTGACCAGCACCATCGAGGGCGCGACGATCTACGGCTCGCTCGCCGCGTCCGTCGCCGTGCTCCTGTGGATCGGTGTGTCCGCGTTCGCCGTACTGGTCGGCGCGGCGGTGAACGCCGCCATCGACCGCGTCTGGCCGGCCGCCGCCACGGCCGCGGCGCGCGCCGCCAACGAGCGGCTGCGCGAGGTGCAGGTCGCCGAGTACGTGGCCCGCGCCGCCGCGGCCCGCGAGGCGGACCCGGCAGACCCGGACGATCCCGACATGCCGTCGGAGTTCCCCGAGCGCTGGTCCCGGTTCCTGCCGCCGGAGGACGTCACGGCACGGCTGCGCACGCACGTGAAGAGCAGCCATCCGCCGCGCAAGCCGGAGGCGTGAGCGCCCGGCCCGAACCGCTTCCGCACGGCCCGTGAGCGGCCCCGTCTAGGCTGGCCCACGTGTACGAGGAACGCGCGTCCCGGGTCCCTGGCGCCGTCGTCTGGGTGAAGACCACCGGCGCGGACGGAGCCGGGCGGGTGCTGCCCGACGGGTGCATGGACCTGCTGTGGCACGAGGGGCGGCTGCTGGTCGCCGGGCCCGACACCCGCGCGTACGTCACCGCGGGCGACCCAGGGACGTGGGTGGGCCTTCGCTTCCACCCGGGTACCGCGCCCGCCGTCCTCGGTGTCCCGGCGCACGAACTGCTCGACCGGCGCGTGGACCTGGCCGACCTCTGGCCGCCCGCGGTGGTACGACGGCTGCGCGGCCGGACCGGAGCCGCCGCCGATCCCGCCGCCGCGCTGGAGCGGATCGCCCTGGAACGGGAGGCGCCGGCCGACCCGTCCCTCAGGCGGCTCGTCGAAGCCCTCGACGCCGGCCGGCCCGTGGCCGGAGTGGCCGACGAACTCGGACTCGGGGCACGTCAGTTGCTGCGGCGCAGCCGTGCGGCGTTCGGCTACGGGCCCAAGACGCTGGCCCGGGTGCTCCGGATGCAGCGCGCCCTCGCGCTCGCCCGGAACGGGGTGCCGCTCGCCGAGACGGCCGTCCGGGCCGGCTACGCGGACCAGCCGCACCTCTCCCGCGAGGTGCGGGAGCTGGCCGGGCTGCCGCTGACCGGACTACTCGGCGGGTAGCGGCGCGAACAGGTCGACGCCGTTGCCGTCGGGGTCGTGCACGGTGGCGTACCGCTGGCCCCAGAAGGCGTCCCACGGTTTCAGTTCGCCGTGGTACCCGGCGTCCGTCAGGTCCGCGTGGACGGCGTCGACCTCGGCGGGCGAGCCGCAGCGGAAGGCGAGCCCCACCCGGCCGCCGCCTGCCGGCGCGCGCCAGGCCGGGTGGAAGGAGCGGACCGTCGCCTCGGTGTCCAGGGCGAGGACCAGCCCGCCGGGCAGTTCGGCCTCGACGTGCGGCAGTTCCTCGGCGCCGGACGGGAAGTCCAGGCCCAGGCGGCGGTAGAAGGCGAGGGACGCGGTCAGGTCGGAGACGACCAGGCCGATCACGGCGAATCGTGGGGTCATGACGGCACCGTAGGCAGCGGGCCGGGTGCCGGTCTTGAAGGAATCGGACACTCAGCGGAAGGTGACCGCACCCCGCGGGGTGTCGACGGTGAAGGAGAGGCCCACCGGCCCCTCGGCCAGGTCAAGGTCGGTGCCTAGGGCCCTCAGCAGCGGGCGGACCGCCGCCGGGTCGGGGACGGTCGCGGACACCGCGAGCAGCGGGGTGACCGGCAGTCCGGAGGCCGTCGGGTGGAGCGAGGAACCCCAGTCGATCAGGAACGGCACCAGGCCCGAGGGATGCGCGCCGGCGCTGTCGGTCAGCCGCCACGACAGGAGCGTGCCGTCGGGGCGCCTGCGGCTCATCGGGTGCGGGGCGCCGGGGTCGTAGCCCAGGGACCGCGCGTCGGCGACCGCCGCGTCCAGGTCCGGCGGGCTGATCGCCCAGGTCACCGTGCGGGCGGCGGCGAGATCGTCGACGCCGAACGGGCGGGCGCCGGGCGGTACGGACTGCTCCGGGTCCGGCCCGATGATCTCCAGGTAGCCGGAACCGCCCAGGGACACCAGGTGGTTGCGGGTGCCGAGGTCCGGGTGGGCGCCGCCGGGCGCCGGCGTCACCCCGGTCCGCCGGGCGAAGTCGGCGACGGTCGCGGCGAGATCGGGGGTCGCCAGCACCAGATGGTCGAGGAGGGGCGGGACGGCGCTCACCCTGATGAGGCTAGGCGGGGCGGCGGAGGGCGGGCAAGCCGCGGGTGACCGGAAAACCCCATGTCCGTGGAACACCCGTGCGGCACGATGGGCGCATGATCCGTGCCGCGCGCGTCCTGCCGCCCCTGCTCCTCGCCGCCGCCCTGCTCACCGGCTGCGGCACCGAGAAGGCGGCTCCCGGAGCCGCCGCCTCGCCCGCGGACCCGGCCGAACTCGCCACGAAGGCCAAGGCGTTGGGCATGAACCCGGACCTGGTCTACGTCACCGAGGCGCCCGGCTTCACGCTCGCCCAGCAGTCCGTGGGCCTGCAGGGCGACGACGGCTTCTCCGCCTCGTACGCGGACGAGACCGGCGCGGTCATCCACCTCTACACCGACCACCTGCGCTACGCCGGGCAGCACCCCTACGAGGCGAAGGAGAAGGACTGCGTGGTGTGGCTCGAAGGCGAGGGCGGGGTCTCCGGCGCCGTGCTGGCCAAGGCGGTCCGCGCGATCCACCGCCCCACCGCCGGTGAACTGGACGCCCTGCTGCCCACGCCCGACCCGGCCTTCACCGACGGCAAGCCGCTGCAGCGCGGCGACCTGTCGCCCGCCGGCGACGGCGTCCCCGACAACAGCGTGCCGACGCCCGGCCTTTGAACCGCCGACGGCCATCGGCGACCATGCGGCCATGGCCCCTCGACTGCTCCTGCACACCCGGACCACCGGCTACCGCCACGACTCGATCCCCGACGCCGTCGCCGCCGTACGGGAGTTCACCGATTTCGACGTCGACGCCACCGAGGACCCGGCCGCGCTGGAACAGCCGCTGGACCGGTACGCGGCCGTCGTCTTCCTCTCCACCAGCGGCGAGATCCTGACCCCGCGGGGCCGCGCCCAGCTGGCCGCCCACGTCGAGGCCGGCGGCGGCTTCGCGGGCGTGCACGCGGCGGCCTGCACCGAGGACGACTGGCCGTACTACGGCGAACTCCTCGGCGCCCGCTTCGACCGCCACCCCGAATACCAGCCGGGCCGGGTGCTCGTCGAGGACCACGACCACCCGGCGACCCGGCGGCTGCCGTCCGTGTGGGACTTCACCGACGAGTGGTACGACTTCCGGGACGGTCCGCGCGGCCGGGTGCGGGTGCTGCTGCGCGCCGACGAGGCGTCGTACGAGGGCGGGGCCATGGGGGAGGACCATCCGCTGGCCTGGTGCCGCGAGCAGGGGGCCGGACGGGTGTTCTTCACGGCACTCGGCCACGCCCCCGAGGCCTACCGTGATCCCGACTTCCTGGCCCATCTGCACGGGGGTCTGGCCTGGGCCGCCCGGCTCGCCAAGTGACGTTTCTCCGGTGAACCCGATCCGCCGTTGGGGTGAGTAAAGCTCGCGCATGTAGTTGGTCACATGCGTATCTAGAGATGCTTTTGTCTTGGCAAAGGGCTGTCGAGACGCGGAGGTCACCGAACCACCGCGCCACCCACCCACAGGAGGAGCCGGACCTTGACTTACGGGAAGAAGCTGCGCGAGCAGATCGCCGGGCCGGGAACGACCCCGCTGATCGGCGTGTACGACATGTACTCGGCGTCGATCGCGGCCAAGCACTACGACGGGATGTTCGTCTCCGGCTTCGGCTTCGCCGCGTCGTACTACGGGCTGCCGGACATCGGATTCATCGCCTGGCCCGACATGGTGGCCTTCGTCCAGCGGCTGCGGGGCGCGTTCCCGCACCACCACCTCCTCGTCGACATCGACGACGGGTACGTCGACCCCGAGGTCGCCTGCCACGTGGTGGAGGGGCTGGAGCGGATCGGTGCCTCCGGAGTGATCCTGGAGGACCAGAAGCGGCCGCGCCGCTGCGGTCACGCCGACGGCAAGCAGGTCCTTCCCCTGGAGGAGTACCTGGACAAGCTGGAGAAGGTCCTGGAGACCCGCAAGGACCTGCTCGTCGTGGCCCGTACGGACGCCACCGACGAGAACGACATCCTGCACCGCGCGGAGCGGCTGGCCGCCACCGCCGCCGACGTGATCCTCGTCGACGGGGTCCGCAGCGAGGAGTGGATCCGCCGGATCCGCACGGTGGTCGGCGACAAGCCGCTGCTCTTCAACCAGATCGGCGGCGGCAAGTCGCCCCGGCTCTCGCTCACCGAACTGGCCGAGCTCGGGGTCGACGTCGCCATCTACTCCACCCCCTGCCTGTTCGCCGCGCACGAGGCCATGGAGAACGCGCTCGGCGAACTCAGGGCCGCGGACGGCCGGCTGCCCGAGGTGGACGCGGCCGGCGGCGTCGGGGTCCGGGCCTCCACCTCCCTGCTGGAACGCAACCTCGCGCGGGAACGGCTCGACGCGCCCGTGTCCGTGCCCGAAGGCGTGGGCGTGTGACGCGGTTGCCGAAGGCGATGGCGGTCGCGGCGGCGCTGCTCGGCGCGGCCGTGGCCCCCGCGTACGCGTCCGACAGCCTGATCACGGTGATCGACAACTCGCACGCCGACTCCATCCTCGAGGTGGACCGCACGGCGAACCTCCAGGCCGGGAAGGGCACGGCGGGCAGCGACCACGACGGAAGCGCCGTGGACGCGATCCAGGCGATGCGCGGGGAGCCGGTCCGGGCCGACGACTGAGCCTCCGTGTGCGAGCGGGCGGCCGGACACCCGTCCGGCCGCCCGCCGCCGTGCGCGTGGGTGAAGCCGGCAGGGGGCGGGCAGCCTGGGGGTACGCCGAGCAGGCGAGCGTGACCGGCCCGCCGCCGCACGCGGCGGAATACTGGGAGTGGGATGCGGTGCTCTTTTGCTACCGGCGGACCGGCGCGCGGCGGGAGGAGCTGGTGGGCGGATGACGGCGGACCGGACGGACCCTGTGGCCGACACCCCGTACGGGGCGGTCCGCGGCAGGTGGGAACACGGGGTCGCGGTGTTTCGCGGCGTCCCCTACGCGGCACCGCCCTTCGGACCGCACCGGTTCCGTCCGCCCGTACCGCCCGCACCCTGGGAGGGCGTCAGGGACGCCGGCGCGTTCGGGCCCACCGCGCCCAAACCGCCCTACAGCGAGGCCTTCGCCGAGTACCTGTCCGATCCGGTGATCCCCGGCGACGACTGCCTCAACCTCAACGTGTGGACCCCGGAACCGGGCCCCGGCGCCCGGCTGCCGGTCCTGCTCTGGCTGCACGGCGGCGCCCTGACCAGGGGATCGTCCGCCGTGCCGGTGTACGACGGACACGCCTTCGCCCGCGACGGGGTGGTCTTCGTCTCCGTCAACTACCGCCTGGGCGTGGAGGGGTACGGCCTGTTCCCCGACACCCCGCACAACCCCGGCCTGCGCGACCAGCTCGCCGCGCTGCGCTGGGTGCACGAGACCGTCGCCGGATTCGGCGGCGACCCGGACCGCATCACCCTGTGCGGCCAGTCCGCCGGGGCCATCAGCGCCGGTGCCCTGCTCGCCGCGCCCCAGGCCCAGGGGCTGGTCCGCCGGGCCGTGCTGCAGAGCGGCCCGCCGGAGGCCGCGGACCGCGACAAGGTCCGGCGCATGGTCCGCCGGATGGCCAACCGGCTGCGGATCCCCGCCACCGCCCAGGCCTTCGCCGAGGTCGACCGGGAGCTGCTGCTGCGCACCCAGGCCGAGGTCGGCCGGCTGAGCAGCCCGGTCCTGGGCGGCCCCGCCTTCGGGATCGTCGTCGACGGCGACCTCGTCCCGCGCGACCCGCTGCAAGCTCTCCTCGACGGCGAGGCGGCCACCGGCGTCGACCTCCTCATGGGCTGGACCCGGGACGAGTACCGGCTCTGGCTCGTCCCCGGCGGCCTGCTCGACCACGTCGACCGGCTCGGCCCGGTCGCCCTCGCCGGTGCCAGGGCCCGCTGCCACGCCGGTCACGAGGTGCCCCGCGGCTACCGCGCCCTGCGTCCCGAGGCCGGTACCGCCGAGATCGTCGGCCAGATGGTCACCGACCACCTGTTGCGCCGCCCGCTGCAGCGGCTGGCCGAGTCCCGCCCGGGTTCGTCGTACCTCTACGAGTTCGCTTGGCCCTCCCGGCGGCCCCGGCTCGGCGCCTGCCACGCCCTGGAACTCGGCTTTGTCTTCGACACCGGGGACGGGCCCGACGCGGCCCGGCTGGCCGGCGAGGGCGCCCCGCAGGCGCTGGCCGACGAGATGCACGGCGCCTGGGTCCGCTTCGCCGCCACCGGCGATCCCGGCTGGCGATCCTGGGACGACACCCACCCGGTCCGTGTCCTCGGCGACGGCGAACCCCGCACGGTGTCCGGTCCCCGGGACCGCGAGTTCGCCCTCTGGACACACCAGGCCGCGCCACAGCCGGGGCCGTCCGCCGAACCGGCCACGGCCGTCCGCCGGCTACGCCGCTCGGTGGCCGCCGTACGCCGCCACTGATCCCCACCCGCTCCTCACCCACCATCGCCCCGGGCCCCGCCCGGCGGGAGGCCCGGCCGTGGTGGGCCGCGCGATATGAGCGTGCGGGGAGCGCCTGTCGTTCGGGTGGTCGTCCGTCGTGGTCGGGCGGGTTTCAGACGGTCCGGGCGATCCGGGTGATGGCCTCCGGGCCGACCCGGCAGCAGCCTCCGATCAGCCGGGCCCCGGCGGCCTGCCAGCGGGCCACCTGTTCCGGCGTGAACGTCGGCCGTCCCGTCCAGGTCCGCGCCCGCGCGTCCCACACCTCCCCGCTGTTGGGATAGACGACCACCGGCTTCCCGGTCACCCGCGCCGCGACCTCCACCGCGTAGTCCGCGTCCTCGGGGGCACAGCAGTTCACGCCGACCGCGATCACCTCGTCCACGTCGGCGGCCAGGGCGAACGCCTCCGCCAGCGGCTGCCCGGCCCGCGTCCGCCCGCCCGCCACGCTGTACGACAGCCAGGCCGGCACGCCCAGGCCCCGTACGGCCCGCAGCAGCGCCGCCGCCTCCTCCGCGTCCGGCACCGTCTCCAGCGCGAGCACGTCGGGACCGGCCGCCGCCAGCACCTCCAGGCGCGGCCGGTGGAACCGTTCCAGCTCCGCGACGCTCAGCCCGTACCGTCCCCGGTACTCCGAGCCGTCCGCGAGCATCGCCCCGTACGGCCCGGCCGAGGCGGCCACCCACAGCGGCCGTCCGATGCCCGCCGCCCGCGCCCGCCGGACCGCGTCCCGGCCCAGTTCCACGCTGAGCGCCAGCAGCCGGGCGGCCCGCGCGCGGTCGATCCCGCGCTCGGCGAAGCCCTCGAACGTGGCCTGGTAGCTGGCGGTGATCGCGACGTCCGCGCCCGCCTCGAAGTACGCGAAGTGCGCGTCGGCGATCGCGTCGGGCCGGTCGGCCAGCAGCCGGGCCGACCACAGCGCGTCGCTCAGATCGTGTCCGGCGGCGGCCAGCTGGTTGGACAGGCCGCCGTCGAGCACGATCGTCCCGGCGGCGAGGGCACCGGCGAGGCCGGGGGAGTTGTCGCTGGTCATGTCCCCGACGCTAGTCGAAACGGCTTCGCGCGACGGGCCGTGTCCGGGTCCTGGTCAGCGCGGCAGGGACGGACAGGCGACGGCCGGTTCGGGCGGACGCTCCGGCAGGTGCGCGGCTCCCACGGTGTCCCGCGCCGCGGCCCCGCGCGCCTGCGGAGGGTCCGGCGCCGGACCGCGGGCCGGGGACGGCGCCAGGTCCTGTTCGGACCAGACGACCTTGCCGCCGGCCTCCGGCCGGGCGTCCCAGCGCCGCGACAACTGCTCGACGAGGAACAGGCCGCGGCCGTTCTCGTCGGTGGTGCGCGCGGTGTGCACCCGCGGCAGGCAGTCGTTGGAGTCGAACACCTCGCAGGTCAGGACCTGGTGCCGGATCAGCCGCAGACCGATCGGGCCGGTGCTGTGGCGGACGGCGTTGGTGACCAGTTCGCTGACGATCAGTTCCGTGGAGTCCTCCAGACCGTCCAGACCCCACTCGGCCAGCCGGCCGGCGGTCAGCCGGCGCGCGCTGCGGACGGCGCTCCGGTCGCCCGGCAGCGTCCAGGAGGCGACCTGGGCGGGACCGAGCGAGCGGGTGCGGACCAGGAGCAGGGTGACGTCGTCGGACGGTGCCGGGCCCGGGACGGTCTCCATGACGCGGCTGCACAGGTCCTCCAGCGAGCGCCCCGGCTCGGTCAGGGCCGCGCCCAGGCGGTCCATCCCCGCCTCGATGTCGTGGTCGCGGGTCTCGACGAGGCCGTCGGTGTACAGGGCCAGCAGACTTCCCTCGGGCAGTTCCAGCTCCACGGCCTCGAAGGGGGTTCCCAGGCCGACACCGAGCGGGGTCCCGGTGGGCAGGTCGGGGAAGGTGACCCGGCCCCGCGGGTCCACGATCGCGGGCGGCGGGTGCCCGGCCCCGGCCATGGTGCACTTGCGGGTGGCCGGGTCGTAGACCGCGTACAGGCAGGTCGCGCCGGTCACCGCGGTCAGCTGGTCCCGGCGGTCGGCGACCCCGTCGCTCAGCCGTTCCAGGGTGGCGTCGAGACGGGCCAGCAGCTCGGCGGGCGGCAGCTCCATCTCGGCGAGCATGTGCACGGCGGTGCGGAGCCGGCCCATGGCCGCGGTGGCGTTGATGCCGTGCCCGACGACGTCCCCGACGACGAGGGCCACCCGGGCGCCGGACAGCGGGATCACGTCGAACCAGTCGCCTCCCACGCCGATGTCCAGGTCGGCGGGCAGATAGCGGGAGGCCGCGTCGACCGCCGTGCCGCCCCGCAGGCGGTGCGGGAGCAGGTTGCACTGGAGGGCGAGGGCTGTGGCGTGTTCGCGGGCGTACAGGCGGGCGTTGTCCAGGGAGAGCGCGGCGCGGCTGACGAGCTGCTCGGCGAGGAGCAGGTCGTCCTCCTGGAAGGGCGCCGGGTCCTCGGTGCGCAGGAAGAACGCCACGCCCAGCAGGACGCCCCGCGCGCGGATGGGGACGACCATCAGCGAGTGCATGCCGTGCTCGCGGATCTTCCGTGTCCGTAGCGGTTCCCGGTTGGTCCAGCTGTCCGCGGTGAGGTCCAGCACCGGCTCCAGATGGGACCTCCCGGTGCGCAGGACGTCGATGAAGGGGGCGACGGGCGGCACCGGCACCGGCTCACCGACCTGCCACGGGGATTCCGGGGCTCCACGCCTGATCGAGGCCAGCCCGGCCCGCCGGAAGACGGGCAGCCGCTCGCCCGTCGGGCCGATGTGGACCGCCGCGCCTTCCCCGGTCGTCACCGAGTGCTCCAGGTCGACGGCGGCGTAGTCGGCGAACAGCGGCACGGCGAGGTCGGCCAGTTCCTGGCCGGTCCGCGTCACGTCGAGGGTGCCGCCCAGACGCGTTCCGGCCTCGCTGAGGATGGCGAGCCGCTCCTGGGCGCGGCGGCTCTCGGTGACGTCGACGCTGATGGTGCACACCCCGAGCGCCTCGCCGTCGGCACCCTGGAGGCAGAAGAGGGAGGCCGTGAGGATGTGTTCGCGGCGCGGACCGGCCGGCAGCCGCCTGCGGAACTCGTGGACGGTGGGCGTGCCGGTGCGCAGGGTCTGGCGCAGCGCCGCCTCGAACGCCTCGGCCTTGGTGGCGGGCAGCGACTCGGCGGACCGGCGGCCGAGCCGCTGGTCACGCGGGATGCCGTCGTGGCTCTCCATCGTGTCGTTCACCCAGGTGCAGCGCAGCTGCGGGTCGCGGACGACGATGCCGATCGGCGCGCGGGTCAGGAGCGACTCCCGCACCGATCCGTTCGTCGTCTCCCGGGAGAGGGTGCGGACGTCGGTCACGGACACCAGCCACCGGACGGTCTCGTCGCGACCCGACAGCATCGAGATCCGCAGGCTGACGGTGAGCAGCCGGCCGTCCCGGTGGCGTACCGCCGTGGTGCCCGACCAGCCCTTGCGGGCGCGGCAGCGCTCGACGAACGCGGAGATCGTCGGCGCCTTCGCGAAGGACGGCACCACCAGTGCCGCGGACCGGCCCACCACGTCCCCGGCGGGGTAGCCGACGAGCCGCTCGGCGGCCTGCGTCCAGCCGAGCACCGTGCCCTGCTCGTCGACCATCGCGATGGCCGAGTCGGATGTCTCGTGGGTGTGGTGAGTGCTGCGCATCGAGCTCTAGTCCCTAGGTGAAGGGGGCGGAGACGCACTCCGTGCCTGGTCTCCGGCCCCGGATCGGACGCAGAAGCGGACGCCGTTCTGGTGCCGTTTGCGGTGTTCGGTGACTAGACAGACCGGATCTCCCGTATGTGACAGAAAGTCCGGTGAGGTCGTATGCGGAGATGCGTGGCGGCGAGGGGATGGCGGGGGCGGGCCGACGCGGAAGGGCCCCGCCTGCGGCGGTGTCCGCTAGGACCGCTCGCAGGGCGGGGCCGCCCGCCCTCGTCGTTCCGCCGGGCGGGCCGCAGGCGGCCGTCCCTTGACGCCTGCCCCTCGAAAATAAAACGAACAGTTATTTTTTACAAGGCCGGACGGGGTGACCCGAGCAAGAAAAACGAATGTTCATCTTCAGGGTCGGGGAGTGGCGGGGTCCGGCCACAGGGCCCGCACCGCCTCGCTCACCCCGGCCACCAGGGCGGGGTCGAGCACGGCCACCTGGAGGAGGTAGCCGGGCAGCAGGCAGACCAGCGCACCGGCGATCTTGTCGGCGGTCACCTCGCCGGGCAGCGCGCCGGTCTCCTGGTGCTCGCGCACGACCTCCGCGAGGTCGGAGCGCATCTGGGTCAGCAGGGTGCTGAACTGCTGGGCCAGTGCGGGGTTCCGCAGCGCCTCCGACCAGGCCAGCACGGCGAGCCGAGAGGTCTCCTGCGCCGCCGGCCGGGCGGTCACGAGGTCGAGGACCTCGGCGAGGACGGCCCCGACGGAGCTGCCGGGCCTGGTCGTGGCGACGGTGTGGACCAGCGCCAGGACGTCGCGCATGTTCTCCTCGGCGATGGCGAGGATCATGTCGTCCTTGCTCGCGAAGTGCCGGTAGACGGCGCCCGCCGAGAGCCCGGACTCCGCGAACAGGTCCTGCATCGACGTCGAGTGGAATCCGTCGCGCAGGAAGCACCGTCGGGCCGCGTCCAGGATCTGGGCACGGCGGGCGTCCATGTACTCCTGGGACACCTTCGGCATGGGGGCATCCTCCAAAGAAAAACGAATGTTCATCTTGACCAGGTCCCGCGACCCTAGCAGACTGACCCCCAAAGAATGATCATTCGTTTTTGGAGGCGGGATCGTGAAGTCCCCGTTCGCGGGTCACCAGTCATGGCGTCGGGTGGCCATCATGGCAGTGGCGCTGCCCCTGGTGATCTCAGTGGCCGTGCTGGCCTACGCGTGGCCCGCGGCGCGCGTGGCCCCGCGTGATCTGCCGGTGGGGATCGTCGGCACGAGTGCGGCGAGCCAGGGCGCGGTCGAGGGGCTGGCGCACGGCAGGCCGGGCGCCTTCGACTTCCGTCTCTACCCCGACGTCGCCTCGGCGCGCGCGGCCATCCGGGAGCGGGACGTCTACGGCGCCTTCGCCGTCACCTCCGGCAGCCTCACCGTGCTGGAGTCCACCGCCGCGAGCCCGACCGTCGCCCAGCTGCTGGACGCCACGGGCGCGCGGCTGGCCGCCCGGGCGTCCGAGGCGGCGGCACGTGCGGCGTCGGCCCGCGAAGGGGCGGCGCGGGAATCGGCGGCGCACGCGACCGAGCCGACCCACGCCAAGTCCCCCCGTGCGCGGTCCGCTTCGGCCGGAAGCGGCAAGGACGGCAAGGACGGCAAGGACGGCAAGGACGGCAAGGACGGCAAGGACGGCAAGGACGGCAAGGGCGGCGCGGGGAGGCCGGCGCCGGTCAGGGTGCGGACCGTGGACGTCGTCCGGATCTCGGCGGACGACCCGCGCGGCGCCGTCTTCAGCTCGTCGCTCCTGCCGATGACCATCTGCAGCATCGTCATCGCCCTGGTGGTCGCGCTGGCGCTGCGGCTGCGGCCCGTGGTGCGCGCCGTGACCCTGGTCGTGGTCAGCGCGGCGGCGGCCCTCGGGGTCTACCTGGTCGCCCAGGGCTGGCTCGGCGCGCTGCCGCACGACCCTCTGGCGACCTGGGCCTCGCTGGCGTTCACCATTCTCGCGATCAGCGCCACCACCGCCGGGACGATCACGCTGGTGGGTTCCGGGGGGCTCGGGCCGTGCGCGGCGCTCATGGTCTTCGTCGGCAACCCGTTCTCCGGCAGTACGTCCGCACCGGAACTGCTGCCCACGGCGGTCCGCGAGATCGGCCAGTGGCTGCCGCCGGGCGCCGGCGCGAGCCTCGTGCGCGGTACGGCCTACTTCGACGGCAACGGCAGCGCGGGCCACGTGGCCGTCCTCGCCCTGTGGAGCGTGCTGGGGCTGACGGCCGTCCTGTTCGGCCACCACACCTACCCCCTCGCCAGGCGCCCGGTCCCCGGCGAGGGCGGGGCGGCGGGGCCCGGCGGACCGGCCGCCGGCACCGCGGCGCTCCGGCAGCCGTCGTCCGCCGGGGACGGGCCTTCCGCCCCGGCGGCCACCGGGACGCACGCCCACGCCCACGCCCGGCACGCCGCGGGCGCCTGATCCGGCGCCCGCGGCGGAGCGGGCGGCCCACCGGTGGCACCGGGCCCGACCGCACGGGTGCCACCACCGAACGGCGGCCGACCCCGCACCGGGCCCGACCGCACGGGTGCCACCACCGAACGGCGGCCGACCCTCGCCCCCGGCGTGGCCGAGGCCCGGGCGTCCGCTGGGCGCCCGGACCCGAACGGCGCACGCCGCCGCCGTACCGGCCGCCCCCCCACCGCGTCCACCTGCGGTGGCGGCCTGAACCACTTCTGACGGCACGGCCCCTGATGCCGTGTCGGACGGGGCCGGGGACGGGTCGGGCGTCGCTGGTGCAATTCCGGCGGGCTCGCCCGGCAACCTCATCGCGCTTCTGGCCAACGGGCCCGGCGTCACTCATCCTGAGGTGATCCGCTCGGCGTCGCCGCCGCGGACGTTCCGCCGATCGGCCAGTGGCGGGCGGATCGAGCCCCTGGGGCGTCCCGACCGGAACCGGGGCGCCCCAGGTCCGTACGGCGTGCGGTCCGGTGCGGGGTCCGGTACGAGCGAGAGAGGGCACCGATGCGACTGCCTCCCGAGGACCGCGGTGCCAGTCCGCGCACCGGATACACCCGCGCCCACTGGGAGGCGGCGGCCGACGCCCTGCTGGCCGCCGTGGAGCCCCACGCCACCCCGGACCGTGCCCTCTACCACCTGCCCGGCGACCGGCAGAGCTGGTCGGGGCGGCTCTCCGACGGACTGGAGGGCTACGCCCGCACCCTGCTCCTCGCCGCCTTCCGCCGCGACGAGACGGTGCTCCAGCGGTACGCGGACGGACTCGCGGCCGGTGTGTCGGGAGTGTGGCCGCGCGTCGAGGACCGGAGCCAGCCGCTGGTAGAGGCCGCGTCCGTCGCCCTCGCCCTGCGGCTGACCCGCCCGCTCCTGTGGGACCGCCTGGACGACCGGGTGCGGCAGCGTGCCGCGGCCTGGCTCGCCGACGCGCTCACCGCCGAACCCTGGCCCTCCAACTGGGAGTTGTTCCCGGTGACGGTCGGCGGGTTCCTCGCCGAGGTCGGCCATGAGCCGGAGGCCGCGCGCCGCGCGGTCGACCACGGCCTGGCCCGCGTCGAGGAGTGGTACGAGGGAGACGGCTGGTACACCGACGGCGACGGCCGCAAGTACGACTACTACAACGGCTGGGCGATGCACCTCTACCCGGTGCTGCACGCCTGGCTGGCGGGCGACGAGCAGCTGCTCGACCTGTACGGCGGCCGACTGGAACGCCATCTCGCCGACTACGCCCGGCTGTTCGGCGGGGACGGCGCCCCGCTGCACCAGGGCCGCTCGCTGACCTACCGGTTCGCGAGCGCGGCTCCGCTCTGGCTGGGCGCGCTCATCGGGCGCACGCCCCTGCCGCCGGGGGAGACCCGGCGACTGGCCTCCGGCGCGCTGCGGTACTTCCTTGACCGGGGAGCCCTGGACGACCGAGGCCTGCTGACCCTCGGCTGGCACGGCCCCGATCCCGCCGTCCTCCAGGGCTACTCGGGGCCCGCGTCCCCGTACTGGGCCAGCAAGGGCTTTCTCGGCCTGCTGCTTCCCGCGGAGCACGACGTGTGGACGGCGACGGAGGAACCGGGCCCGGCCGAGCGCGCCGACGCGGTCACGCCGATCGTGCCCGCCAACTGGCTGTTGCAGTCCACGCGTTCGGACGGCGTGGTGCGCCTCCACAACCACGGCAGCGAGGACGTCCGCTGGGACCCGTACTACACCCGGCTCGGCTACTCGACCGTGACCCGGCCCTCCGCGTCGTACGACAACAGCGTGCTCGTCGACGGCGATCCGAGCCGTACGGACATCGTGCCGCTGGGCGTCGGAGCGGGCTGGGCGGCCTCCCGGCACACCGCCGCCTCCGGTGCCCGCGTCACGAGTGCGGTGCTGGTGCGCGGTGCCGTGGAGGTGCGGGCCTTCCTGGTGGAAGGGGCGGCGCCGGGGACACCGGTGCGGGTGACCGGCTGGGCCGCGGGAGAGGGGCTGCGGGCCGAACTGCTGCCCGCCGTCGGGCTCGACGACGAGTCGAGCGGGCTCACGGGGGAGCGGGCGGGCCTGTTCGTCGCGGTGAGCCGGCTGACCGGGACGGCGGACCCCGAACCGCTCGCGCGGACGGTGACCGTGACCGCGGACGGGGACCGGGACATCACGGTCGTGTGGAGCGGCGGTCCCGGACTGCGGGTCCGCTGGCAGGAGTCCGCGGTGACGGTGGAGCCCACCGCGCGGGCCTGAGCCACGACCGGCGGGACGCGGCGCGCGGGCGGGGGAGTGGGCCGGCCGCCCGTGCCGCACCCAGATCCGCATCGACCCCGCCCTGGCCGACCCGGCCGACCCGGCGATGCGCCGCACCGTCGAGATCACCTACGGCATGCTGCGCGGCTACGGCCTCGTCGAACCCGACGCCACCGACGCCGTCCGCCTGCTGCGCGCCACCTTCCACGGCTACTGCGCCCTGGAGGCGGCCGGCGGCTTCAACGCCCCGAGGGACGTCCGCGCGTCCTGGGACCGGGCCGTCGACGCCCTGCACATCGCCCTTGAACACGGGCCGCACGAGGAGACCGCCCGCCATGCCTGAACCCCACCACGACGTCACCGGCAGCGGACCCGTCCTGCTCCTCCTCCCCGGCGGCGCCGGCCACCTCATGGGTCTGGAACCGCTGACCGGGCACCTGGCAGCGCACTTCACCGTCGTCACGTACGACCCGTTGGGCCTCTCCCACGGACACCTCGGCGAACCGGTCGCCGACCAGCGGGTGGCGGACTGGAGCGAGGGCGCGCGCCGGGCGCTGGCCGAGGCGGTGGGCGAGGACGAGCCGGCGTACGTCCTCGGGACCAGCTCCGGCGGCATCGCCGCCCTCGACCTGCTGGCCCGCCACCCCGGACGGTTCGCCGGCGTGATCGCCCACGAACCGCCGTGCGTGACGCTGCTGCCCGACGGCGCGGCACAGCGGGCCGCGCTGATCGAGCAGGTGGAGCGCGGCCGCCCGGCCGACGGGCCACCGACGCCGTTCGGCGTCTTCCTCGACCACGTCCTGCGCCCGTTCACCGCCTACCGGCCGGGCACCGGCCTGCCCCGCCTCACGGTGGCCGCGGGAACGGACTCCCGCGGCCGGCTCCTGCACGCCACCGCGGAGGCCGTCGCCCGCCACACCGGCGGCGCCTTCACCGAGTTCCCCGACGGACACCTCGGCCCGGTGGAGCATCCGGCGGCCTTCGCGGAGCGGGTCAGGGAGAGCCTGCTCGGCTGACGGCCCGGCCGCCCACCGCGCGAGGTGAGGAGCGGGGTGCCGGTCGCATGCCCGCGACCGGACCGGGCCGGGACCGGCCGGTCACCGCGAGCCCGACGCGGCGCGGCCCGTGCGGACGCCGTTGCGCTGTCCCACCGACCGCAGCGTCCCCTCCAGCGCGAAGGTGGCCGCTCCCAGGCAGACCGGGTCGCTGGGGATCGGGGAGAGGACGATCTCGGTGGCGGCGAACGGCCGTCCGAGCGCGTGCCGGCGGACGGCCTCGCGGACCTCCTCCAGCAGCGGCGCGCCGAGCCCGCGGGCCACCCAGCTGCTGAGCACGATCAGTTCGGGGTTGAGCAGGTTGACCAGGTTGGCGACCCCGGCGCCGATGTATCGGGCCGTGTCCCGCACCACCCGGACCGCGACCGGGTCGCCGTCCGCCACGCCCCGGGCCAGCGCCTCGATCGTCGCGGTCTGGTCGTCGGGACGCAGCAGCGGGCTGTCCGGGCAGGCCTCGCGCAGGTTCAGCATGATGCCGGGCGCGCCGACATAGGTCTCCACGCAGCCGCGGTTGCCGCAGTGGCACGGCCGCCCGTCCAGGACGAGCGTGGTGTGACCCCACTCGCCCGCGCTGTTGCTGACACCGCGGTGCAGTCCGCCGCCGAGCGCGAGCCCGGCACCCACCCCGGTGCCGAGGTTCACCACCACCGTGTCCCCGCGCCCGCGCGCCGCCCCGAACCACTGCTCGGCCACCGCGCAGGCGCGCAGCGGATTGTCCAGGTGCAGGGGATGGGTGACGTGTGCGGACAGCAGGTCGAGCAACGGCACGTCGTGCCAGCCCCAGTTGGGCGCGTATTCGGCGATCCCGGTGTCCCGGTCCACCTGTCCGGGCACGCTCACCCCGACGCCGAGCACCCGCTCGCCCGCCACCCCGGCACGGGCGACCACCGAGCCGACGGCCGCGGCCACATGGCTCACCACCTGCTCCGGCCGGTGCTCGCCCGGGCGCATCTCCTCCTCGGCGCGGGCCAGCACGTTCAGCGCGAGATCGAACAGCTCGACGTGGACGTACGTCTCCGCGATGTCGACGCCGATCAGCGCGCCGCCCGAGGCGTGGACGGCGACGAGCCCGCGGGGCCGGCCGCCCGCCGAGTCCTCGAAGCCCACCTCGGTGATCATCCGCAGCTCCAGCAGCTCACCGACGAGGGTGGCGACCGTCGCCAGGCTCAGCCCGGTGACGGACGCCAGTTCCTGCCGTGAGGTGGGAGACTCGGCGATGATGTGCCGCAGCACCTCGTAGCGGTTCGCGGTGCGGATGTCACGTGATGTGTGCTTCACACGGCGCAAGGCTATGGGCTGCCGCGCGCTTACGACAAGGTATTAGGAAAAGGGCTTTATTAAGCCCGTGACGTCGCGTTCCGTCACAGCGCCAGCGCCTCGCGCACGAAGTCGTTGGCGAACTTCCCGCCAGGGTCCAGGGTTTGGGCCAGCGACCGGAAGTCGGCCAGCCGCGGGTACCGCTCGGAGAGCACCTCGCCGGGGACGCTGTGCACCTTGCCCCAGTGCGGGCGCGGCGCGAACGGCGCCAGCACCTCCTCCAGCAGGCCCACCGCCGGCAGTACGGCCGCCAGGTCGTCGACCCAGGTGAAGTGCAGGGCGACGGAGTCCCGGCCGTGGGCCGGGCCGAGCCACTGCGGATCGGCCGCGATGGTCCGCACCTCGCAGGTCAGCAGGGCAGGGGAGACCGACGCGCGGACGGCGTCGACCGCGTGCAGCGCCTCGGCCGCCGCCGTCCTCGGCAGCAGGTACTCCGACTGCAGCTCGTCGCCGCTGCTCGGCGTGAACTCCGCCCGGAAGTGCGGCAGCCGCTCGTGCCAGGGCCCCGGCACCCCGAACTGCTCGGTGCAGTTGCCCGCCGGCATCCCCGGCACCGGGTGCATCGCCCGCGTCGCCGGAGCGGCCCAGCCGAAGTCCACGGCGTCCCGGTCGGTGCGCCGCTTCACCCACACCTGCCGGAAGCCCGGCTCCCGCCAGTCGGTGAACAGGCTCACGCTGTACCCGGCCGCCGACACGGCCTCGAAGTCCAGTTCGGCGAGCGGAAGTTCGACGTACACCGTCTGCGCGACCTCGTACGCCGGCTCCAGGTCGAGGGTGAGCGCGGTGACGACGCCGAGCGCGCCCAGCGAGGTCACGGCGCCGTCGAAACGGGCGTCGCCGCGGGCGATCGTCGTCGTCGAACCGTCGGCGAGGACCAGCTCCACCTCCCGGACGGGGGCCGCGAGCGAGCCGTTGGCCACGCCGGAGCCGTGCGTGCCGGTGGCCACCGACCCGGCCACCGAGATGTGCGGCAGGGAGGCCATGTTGGGCAGCGCCAGTCCGTACGCGTCGACCGCGCGCGCCAGTTCCGCGTACCGCACTCCGCCCGCGACCCGGACCGTGCGGGCCGCCGGGTCCACCTCGATCACCGGCGGCAGCCCGGCGATCGAGACCAGCAGGCCCCGCGGACCCGGATCGGCGACGCGGTTGAAGGAGTGGCCGCTGCCCAGCACCCGCACCCGAGCGGCGTCCGCCACCAGCGACCGGAGCGCGTCGAGCGAGTCCGGGCGATGGAACTCCCGGGCCGTGTAGGTGATGTTGCGCGCCCAGTTGGTGACCGTCTGCGCCGGATCCGTCATCGCCGTCGTTCCATTCCTGTCGTGCCCCGCCCCTCCTCCGCCGGAGGGGGCGTGTGCGTTGACCCTCTCATTCGCCCGGACCTACGGTGGAGACCGGTTGCTGTCCGCGCGTCACCGAGCCGGAAGGCCCCTTCCTTGCCCGACCGTCCCAAGGCCGCGTTCGCCATGACAGCCCGGAACGTCCCGCACGTCTTCCCGCCGGACGTGCTCGCCCGGCTGCGCGCGTGCGTGGAGATCGATCCCGACACGGTGGCCGACGACTTCACCGATCCCGCGGTCCGCGAGACGCTCGCCCGCACCGAGATCCTCGTCACCGGCTGGGGCTGCCCGGTCCTGGACACCGCGGCCCTGGACGCGATGCCCGCGCTGCGCGCGGTCCTGCACGCGGCCGGCTCCGTCAAGGGCTTCACCACGCCCGAGGTCTGGAAGCGCGGCATCCTGGTCTCCTCGGCCGCGGCCGCCAACGCGCTGCCCGTCGCCGAGTACACCCTCGCGATGATCCTGCTGGCCGGCAAGGACGTCTTCGCCTCCCGCGACCGGCTGCGCGCCCGGCGCGCCCACCCCGACGACGGCCTCGTTCCCGGCGTCGGCAACTTCCACCGCAGGGTCGGCGTCGTCGGCGCCTCCCGGATCGGCCGCCGCCTCATCGAGCTGCTGCGCCCGCACGACCTGCTGGTGAGCCTCGCCGACCCGTACGTGGACGCGGCGGAGGCCGACCGGCTCGGCGTGCCGCTGCTTCCGCTGGACGAGCTGCTGCGCACCTCGGACATCGTGACCGTGCACGCCCCGCAGACCCCGCGGACCCACCGTCTGCTCGGCGCCCGCGAGCTGGCCCTGATGCCGGACGGCTCGGTGCTGATCAACACCGCGCGCGGCTCGCTCCTGGACCACGACGCCCTCGTCGAGGAACTGCGCGCCGCTCGCCTGACCGCGATCCTCGACGTGACCGACCCCGAGCCGCTGCCGGCCGGCTCCCCGCTGTTCGACCTCCCCAACGCCTTCCTGACCCCGCACCTGGCCGGCTCGCAGGGCAACGAGCTGGCCCGGCTCGGGCTCACCGTGGTCACGGAGGCCGAGCGGCTGGCGGCCGGCGAGGGCCTGCGGCACGCCGTCGACCCCTCGGTGCTGGAACGGCTCGCGTGACGGGCCCCCGCCGCCCCCCGCGACCGTGCCCGTAGCCCGGAGGCCGTCCCGGCCGGCCGGTCCGGCAGCCCCCTCCGCGAGCCGGTTCCGGAAGTCGCTTCCGCAAGCCCGTTCCGCAAGCCCCTCCCGGTGGCCCGGAGGCCGTTCGGGTGGTCCGGGAGGCCCCTCGGTGTCACTCGCGGCGGCGGAAGACGTGGTCGAACCGGGCCGAAACGGTGCGAACAGCACCGCGTGAGGGGACCCGGCACGGCCGGCGAACGAGCGGGGGCATACCGTGAGGAGTCGAACGCCTGAGTCGGAAGGAGACACGGGATGGGCAGCCGTACCGCGCTGGTCGAGGACCTGATGGAGAGGTTCCCGCACGTACCGAGGGAAGCCGTCTTCAAGGAGGACCTGCTCCGGGGCGGTGTCGCCTTCGACCCGTCGGCCCTGAGCGACAACGAGAACGGCGAGGTGAAGCCGAAGTCGTACTTCATCTTCTCCTTCGACCACGGCACCCTGCCGGAGCTGGGCGAGGCCGCGCTGCGCCGGCCCCCGGAGGAGATCATCCTCACGGGCGGCCCCTACGACCTGCGCCGGACCGTGGTGTCCGTGCGGGTGAACCCCGCCTCGCCGTACCGGGTGGCCGCCGACGAGGACGGGCTGCTCGGCCTCTACCTCGACAGCAAGCGGATCGCCGACGTCGGCGTGCCGCCGATGCCGGAGTACTACCGGCACAAGCTGGCCAACGGGAAGTCCGTGATGGAGGTCGCCCCGACCATCCAGTGGGGCTACCTGATCTACCTCACCGTCTTCCGGGTCTGCCAGTACTTCGGCGCCAAGGAGGAGTGCCAGTACTGCGACATCAACCACAACTGGCGCCAGCACAAGGCGGCCGGGCGGCCGTACACCGGCGTCAAGGACGTGGAGGAGGTCCTGGAGGCGCTGGAGATCATCGACCGGTACGACACCGCGAAGACCTCCACCGCCTACACGCTGACCGGCGGCGCGATCACCAAGACCGTCTCCGGCCGCGACGAGGCCGACTTCTACGGGCACTACGCCAAGGCCATCGAGGAGCGGTTCCCCGGCCGCTGGATCGGCAAGGTGGTGGCCCAGGCCCTGCCGCGCGACGACGTGCAGCGCTTCAAGGACTACGGCGTCCAGATCTACCACCCCAACTACGAGGTGTGGGACGAGTACCTGTTCAAGATGTACTGCCCGGGCAAGGAGCGGTACGTCGGCCGGGACGAGTGGCACAAGCGGATCCTTGACTCGGCCGAGATCTTCGGCCCCCGCAACGTGATCCCCAACTTCGTGGCGGGCGTGGAGATGGCCGAGCCGTTCGGCTTCAAGACCGTCGACGAGGCGATCGCGTCCACCACCGAAGGCCTGCGCTTCTTCATGTCGCAGGGCATCACGCCCCGCTTCACCACCTGGTGCCCGGAGCCGACGACCCCGCTCGGCAAGGCCAACCCGCAGGGTGCCCCGCTGGAGTACCACATCCGTCTGCTCCAGGCCTACCGGCAGACGATGGAGGACTTCGGCCTGGCCTCGCCCCCCGGCTACGGCCCGCCCGGCCCCGGCAACGCCGTCTTCTCGGTCAGCTCCTTCATGGACAGCCTGCCCGCGGAGGAACCGACCAAGGTGTGACCCCCGGAGATCGGGAAACGGGAGGGGGGGGGGGGGCCCCCCCCCCCCCCCCCGGGGGGGAGGCGGGGCGGGGGGGCGGGGGGGACCGCGGCCGGCCGCCGCCCCCCCCCCCCCCCCGCGCGGGCAAAAA
>NZ_JBIWNY010000045.1:0-43671 GCF_044767465.1 Streptomyces sp. NPDC101237
CCCCTCGGCCCCCCAAACACCCCCACCCCCCCTGCACCCGCGCCCCCCCCGGCGTCCCATTGGTTCCCGCCGCCGCCGCCCCCCCCCCCGCCCGGGGGGCGCCGGCGGCCGCGGGCTGCGGCGACTCCGGCGGACTCCAGGAGGCCGGAGCCACCCCGACCGCGATCAGCCCCGTGAAGCTCTGGCCCGACCTGCGGCCGGCGTCCAGTCCGGCCTGGCCCTATGACGAGGGCAGCGCGCGGCCCGTGAAAGGCGTCACGGTCCCCGGCGACGACATCCGCGAGGTCGACCCGGTGGCCGTCGTACGGGCGGAGATCGCCGCGAAGACGGCGGACTACGGGTCCAAGGGCGCCTACCACGAGACCGTGAACCGGATCCAGGACTGCACGGCCGGGGGCGGCGGGGCGGGGTGTCCGCTGCTCAAGCCGTACTACCGGGATCTGACCGGGGACGGGCGGGACGAGCTGACGCTCGGCTTCCGGCTGTATCCGACCAACCAGACCGCGCTGCGCGTGTACACCGTCGAGAACCACCGCCTGGTGCAGGTGCTGGAGGACGACGACGCGATCATCGGCGTCGAGCTGGCCGGGCGCGCGGTCATCGTGCGGTCGCCGGCCGGGATCAGCGGGTACGAGTACCGGACGACCTGGGAGTGGGACCCGGAGCGGAAGGCGATGGTGTTCTCCCGGGACGAGTTCCTGCGCACCGGCAAGGCCCGGCACAGCCACTCGCCGGCGCCCTCGGCCTCCGCGGGCGCGCGATGAGGCTGCCGCGCCGGGCCGGGACGCTGGCGGTGAAGTCGGCCGCGTTCATCACGGTGATGTGCTGTGCGCTGGCCGCGCTGCTCGGCGGGCTCGTGCACGTGTCGGTCACCGGGCAGACCGTCACGCAGGCCCGCGACCAGGCGCTGTCCCGGCTGGCGGACGCGACGACCGCGTACGAGGCGGGCGACGCGCTGGTGCCGGGCTCGGCGATCGATCCGGCGGGGCTGCCGACGCGGCTGCGGACGCTGGCGGTGGCCGGGAAGCGCGGCACGATGGTCGCCGAGGACGACGGCCGCCCCACGATGTGGGCTGCGGGCCCGGCCGACCACGGCCGGGCGCTCGCGGTGGCCGTCGACTACTCGCAGCAGGCCCGTACGATCGCGGGCCTGGACCGTTCCATCCTGTGGTCGTCGGCGCTGGCCATCGGGGCGACGCTGCTGGTCGGCGCGTTCGCGGTGACCCGGGTGACGCGGCGGCTGCACGGCACCGCGCGGGTGGCGCGGCGGATCAGCGCCGGGGACCTGGACGCGCGCGTGCACGATCCGCTGACGAAGGACCCGACCCGGCCGCAGGACGAGGTGGCCGCGGTCGCCGCGGCGCTGGACGGCATGGCCGCGTCGCTGCAGAGCAAGCTGCTGAGCGAGCAGCGCTTCACCGCGGACGTGGCGCACGAGCTGCGGACACCGCTGACCGGGCTGCACGCGGCGGCGGAACTGCTGCCCGAGGGCCGGCCGACGGAACTGGTGCGGGACCGGGTCGCCGCGCTGCGCACGCTCACCGAGGACCTGCTGGAGATCTCCCGCCTGGACACGGGGCGGGAGCTGCTGGAGACAGACACGGAGGCGCTGGGCGCGCTGGCCGAGCGGGTGGTGCGGGCCTCGGGGACGGAGACCGAGGTGAAGGTCGTGCGGGACGTGTGGGTGGAGACGGACCGGCGGCGCCTGGAACGGGTGCTGGGCAACCTGGTCGCCAACGCGCACCGGCACGGGCGGGCGCCGGTGGTGCTGACGGTGGAGGGCAAGGAGGTCACCGTCCGGGACCACGGGAGCGGTTTTCCCGGGTACCTGCTGGCGCACGGGCCCCAGCGGTTCCGCACGGAGGGCGGGAGCAAGGGGCACGGGCTGGGACTGACGATCGCGGTCGGACAGGCGGAGGTGCTGGGCGCGCGGCTGTCGTTCGGGAACGCGATCGACGGCGGGGCGATGGCGGTCCTGACGCTCCCTTAGGGGTGGGACGCGGGGAACTGCGCGACAAGCCCCCACCGGCAGGTGCGTGCCACACCTCCCCGGCCACCCCCGTGCCCTGAAGGGGCGCGGGGAACTGCGCGACAAGCCCCCACCGGCAGGTGCGTGGCACACCTCCCGAGCCACCCCGGCCCACGCCACGCTGGCGCGAGCCAACAAAGCACACAACTCGCACTATGTGGGTAAGTTCCGGACATGACCAAGGCCGGAACCACCCTCACGGCGTCCGCGGCCCCGCCCGCCGCCGTACGTCTCCCCCGGCGCCGCGGCATCGAACTCGCCCTGATCGTGCTCGCCGTCCTGCTCTCCGTGTACGGATACTGCGCGGTCGGCCTGGCCCGGACCGGCACCGTCCCGCCCGGTGCCGCCGGCTACGGCGCCGGCCTCGGCGTCCTCGCCCTCGTCGCCCATCTCGCCGTACGCTTCCGCGCGCCCTACGCCGATCCGCTGCCGCTGCCCATCGGCGTCCTGCTCAACGGACTCGGCCTGGTCCTCATCTACCGCCTGGACCTGCAGACGCCGGGCGACCGGGCGGCCCCGGCCCAACTCGTCTGGTCCACCCTGGGCGTCGGCCTGTTCATCATGGTCGTGCTGATGCTGCGCGACCACCGCATCCTCCAGCGCTACTCCTACGTCTGCGTCGCCGCCGCGCTCGTCCTGCTGCTGCTCCCGATCTTCTTCCCGGCCGTCAACGGCGCCCGGATCTGGATCCGGATCGCCGGATTCTCCATTCAGCCGAGCGAGTTCGCGAAGGTGCTGCTCGCGGTGTTCTTCGCCGCCTATCTCGCCGCCAACCGCAACGCCCTCGCCTACGCCGGCCGCCGGCTGTGGTTCATGCAGTTCCCCACCGGCCGGGTGCTCGGGCCGATCGTCACCATCTGGCTGGTGAGCGTCGGCGTCCTGATCCTCGAACGCGACCTGGGCACCTCGCTGCTCTTCTTCGGCCTGTTCGTCGTCATGCTCTACGTGGCCACCGGGCGCACCGGCTGGATCGCGGTGGGGCTGCTGCTCGCGGTGCTGGGCGCGGTCGCCGTCGGTCATCTGGAGCCGCACGTGCACGGGCGGATCGAGGACTGGCTGCACCCCTTCGCGTCCATCGACGCCGGGCAGGGCCCGAACCAACTCGCGCAGTCGCTCTTCGCGTTCGCGGCCGGCGGGATGATCGGCACCGGCCTCGGTCTCGGCCACTCGATCCTGATCGGCTTCGCCACCAAGTCGGACTTCATCCTGGCCACCGCGGGCGAGGAACTCGGTCTGGCCGGGCTGTCGGCGATCTTCCTCCTGTACGGCCTGCTCGTCGAGCGCGGCTACCGGGCGGGCCTCGCCCTGCGCGAGCCCTTCGGCCGGCTGCTCGCGGTCGGCCTGGCCTCGATCGTCGCGCTCCAGGTCTTCGTCATCGCGGGCGGCGTGACCGGCCTCATCCCGCTGACGGGCATGGCGATGCCGTTCCTCGCCCAGGGCGGCTCGTCGGTGGTCACCAACTGGGCGATCGTGGCGCTGCTGATCCGGGTGAGCGACTCGGCGCGCCGAAACTACGACGGGCGGGTGGCCCCGTGAGCCGGCGCGACCGCCAGAACACCGGCATGGCCAGGTACATCCGGCGGGCCCGTGCCTTCTGCGCCCTGCTGCTCTTCGCGCTGCTCGTCAACGCGGCCCGCGTCCAGGTGGTCCGCGCGCACGCCTACGACGACAACCCCGCCAACCGCCGGACCAGCATCGCCCGTTACGGCCTGCCGCGCGGCGACATCCTGGTCGGCGGCGAGCGGGTCACCGGCTCCCGGGACAGCAAGGAGCAGCTCCGCTACGAACGCACCTACCCGCAGGGCCCGTTGTACGCGCCGGTCACCGGCTTCGCCTCCCAGCTGTACGGCACCACGTTCCTGGAGCACGCCGAGGACGCGCTGCTCTCCGGCACCGACCCGATGCTGGCGCCGTTCCCGCTGTGGAACGACACCAGCAGGAAGCAGTACCCGGGCGGGAACGTCGTCACCACCCTGAACCGGTACGCCCAGGAGGCCGCCTTCCGGGGCCTGGGCTCCCGCAAGGGCGCGGTGGCCGCGATCGAGCCGTCGACCGGCCGGATCCTGGCCCTGGTCTCCACCCCGTCGTACGACCCCGCCGAGCTGTCAGGCAACGGCGCGGCGGTGACCGCGGCCTGGGAGCGCCTGAACGGCGACCCGGAGAAGCCGATGCTCAACCGCGCGGTGCGGCAGACGTATCCGCCGGGGTCGACGTTCAAGGTGGTGACCGCGGCGGCGGCGCTGGACACGGGCGTGATCACCGATCTGGACGCGCCGACCGACTCCCCCGACCCCTACCGGCTGCCGGGCACCACGACCCGGCTGACCAACGAGGCGGACGGCTGCGCGGACGCCTCGCTGCGGACGGCGTTCGAGTGGTCCTGCAACACGGTCTTCGCCAAGCTCGGCGTGGACGTCGGGGTCGCGGGCATGACGGCGACGGCCCAGGCGTTCGGCTTCAACGACCAGGATCTGCGCGTCCCCTTCGCCGCCGTGCCGAGCACCTTCGACACGAGCGTGGACCGGGCGCAGCTGGCGCTGTCGTCCATCGGGCAGTACAACACCCGCGCCACTCCGCTGCAGATGGCGATGGTCGCGGCGGCGGTGGCGAACGGCGGGACGGCCCGCCCGCCGTACCTGGTGGAGCGGACCCTGCGGCGGACCGGCGAGACGGTCGCCACCGGCGGCGCCGGGTCGGCCCGGCAGGTGATGAGTCCCGCCACGGCCGTCCGGATGAAGGAGCTGATGACGGACGTGGTCCAGGAGGGCACCGGTGCCAACGCGGCGATCCGGGGCGCCACGGTCGGCGGCAAGACCGGTACCGCGCAGCACGGTGTCGGCAACACCGGGCTGCCGTACGCCTGGTTCGTGTCCTGGGCGCAGGCGGACACCGACGTGGAACCGAAGGTCGCGGTGGCGGTCGTGGTGGAGGACGCGGCGGCCGACCGGGCCGACATCAGCGGCGGCGGGGACGCGGCGCCGATCGCCCGGGCGGTGATGCGCGCGGTGCTGGGGCTCTGAACCGGGGCGGACGCGGAGTCAACAAGTCGTGCGCGGGGGATTGACCGTCTTGCTGACAAGCGGTCTCATAAGAACGAACGACGACACACCCCTGGTGACGAGGTGAGGGAGCCATGACGACCCTGACGGAAGCGGACGCGGTCGACGGACTGCGCGACGCGCTCGGCCTGCTCAAGGACCGCGAGCAGGTGGCCGAACGGCTGCTCGTCTCCTCCGCGAAACACTCCTTCGACCCGGACAAGGAGCTGGACTGGGACGCGCCCTTCGAGGAGGGCAAGTGGTTCTGGCCGCCGGAGCTGGTGTCGCTCTACGACACCCCGATGTGGAAGCGGATGTCCGAGGAGCAGCGGATCCTGCTCTCCCAGCACGAGGCCGCGGCGCTCGCCTCCCTCGGCATCTGGTTCGAGCTGATCCTGATGCAGCTGCTGGTGCGGCACATCTACGACAAGTCGGCGACCAGCGCGCACGTGCGCTACGCGCTCACCGAGATCGAGGACGAGTGCCGGCACTCGAAGATGTTCGCGCGCCTGATAGCCCGCGGTGACGCCCCCTGGTACCCGGTCGGCCGGGCGCACCTGAACCTGGGCCGCCTGTTCAAGACGATCTCGACCACGCCCGGCTCCTTCACGGCCACGCTGCTCGGCGAGGAGGTCCTGGACTGGATGCAGCGGCTGACCTTCCCCGACGAGCGGGTGCAGACGCTGGTCCGCGGGGTCACCCGGATCCACGTGGTCGAGGAGGCCCGGCACGTGCGGTACGCCCGCGAGGAGCTGCGCCACCAGATGCTGACGGCACCCCGCTGGTCCCAGGAGTTCACCCGGCTGACCTCCGGCGAGTTCGCGCGGGTGTTCTCGGTGGCCTTCGTGAACCCCGAGGTCTACACGAACGTGGGACTGGACCGCCGGGAGGCGGTGGCGCAGGTCCGGGCGAGCGGGCACCGGCGGGAGGTCATGCAGAACGGCGCGCGGAAGCTGACGGACTTCCTGGACGACATCGGCGTCCTGCGCGGAGCCGGCCGGCGGCTGTGGAAGAGCTCCGGGCTGCTGGCCTGAGCGCACGGCGCGGCAGGGCGGAGCCGCCGGTACGGTCACCCGCACCCCTCGGGCCACCGCACCGGCCCGCCCGGAGGGGTGCGGGCCCGTGCCACCGCCGCCGCCCCCGCCGGCCGCGCACCCGGACGCCGCCGGGCCGGCCGACGCCTGCCGCACACCGGCTACCCTGCGAGCATGACCCCCTCGGCCGCCACCCCCGCCTACCGTCGGCTGTCCGTCGAGGAGCGGCGCAGCCAGCTCCTCGAAGCGGCCCTCTCCCTCTTCGCGCACCGCGTCCCCGAGGACGTGTCCCTGGACGACGTGGCGGAGGCGGCCGGGGTGTCTCGCCCCCTGGTGTACCGGTACTTCCCGGGCGGCAAGCAGCAGCTCTACGAGGCCGCCCTCCGGTCGGCCGCCGAGGAGCTGGAGCACTGCTTCGACGAACCCCGCGAGGGCCCGCTGGTGCCCCGCCTCTCCCGCGCCCTGGACCGCTACCTCGCCTTCGTCGACCAGCACGACGCCGGCTTCAGCGCCCTGCTCCAGGGCGGCAGCGTGGTGGAGACCTCACGGACGACGGCCATCGTGGACGGCGTACGGCGGGCCGCCGCGCGGCACATCCTCAGCCACCTCGGCGTCACCGACCCCGGGCCTCGGCTGCGGATGACGGTCCGCATGTGGATCACCGCCGTCGAGGCGGCCTCCCTGATCTGGCTCGACGAGGACAAGCAGCCGCCCGTCGACGAACTGCGGGACTGGCTGGTGGACCAGTTCGTCGCCGTTCTGAGCGTGACCGCGCGCCGCGACCCGCAGACGGCCGCCCTCGTCGACGCCCTCGCGGCGGATGACTGAGACTGGTGCCGTGAAGAGTCAGGACACCCCCTTCGAGGGCGGCCCCATGGACGGGCGCGTGCTCCCGGTGCTGCTCGGCATGACCGGCCACCCCCCGAAGACGTACCGCATCCCGGTCCCGGACCCGGACGGCGGCCCCCCGACCGTGCTGGTCTACCGGCGCGTCCCCCGCGGGCACGGCAAGCGCCTGGGCCTGACCCAGGGCTGGAAGTACGCGTACGACCCGACCGGCAAGGGCGGCGCCTCGGGCCCGAAGTGGCCGTGGTCGAAGAAGCCGTACGACACGGAAGGGTGAATCGGCTGGTCCGATGAGCCCATTATCACTGCACAGATCAAGCCGACATGTCTGATTATCACGACGCGGAACGGACGGACCGTCCCGTGTCGGAGGTGATGACGTGTCAGGAAGGTTCCTGCGCCTGGCCTGTACGGCCGCGGTGGCGGCCCAGGCCGTCCTCGCACCCGCGCCGGTGGCGGCCGCACCCACGGCGCCCGGCCCCGAGCGGCCCGTGGCCGAGCTGCTGACCGACCTCCAGCAGCGGTACCGGCAGGCGGAACAGGCCACCGAGACCTACAACGCGACCGAGGAGCGGCTGCGGCGCCAGCGCGCCGAGGTGGACCGGCTGGACGACGAACTGGCCGGGTCCCGGCGCTCCCTGCACACCAGCGAGGCCGCCGCCGGCCGGCTGGCCCGGCAGCAGTACCAGAGCGCGACCGGGCTCTCCCCGTACCTGCGGCTGCTCCTGGCCCGCGACCCGCAGCACGCGCTCGACGAGGGCCATGTCATCGGACAGCTGGCGCGCGAGCGGGCCAGGACGGTGGACCGGCTGGCGGACGACGAGAGGAAGCGGTCCGAGCTGACCCGGCGGGCCCGCACCGCGCTGGACGCCCGGCTCACGCTCGCCGCACGGCAGAAGAAGCAGCGCGACGAGGTGCGCTCCCGGCTCTCGGACGTGGAACGCATGCTGGCCGCCCTCACCCCGGACCAGCTCACCGCCCTGGCGGGCCTGGAACAGGCCGGCGTCACCGCGGCCCAGCGCAGGCTGACGACGTCCGGCGCGCTCGCCGCCACCACGCCGCCGCCCTCCCAGGAAGGCGACCGCGCGGTGCGCTACGCGGTGGACCAGCTGGGCAAGCCCTACCGGTGGGGCACGGCGGGACCGCTGTCGTACGACTGCTCGGGGCTCACGCAGCAGGCCTGGAACCACGCGGGCACGTCCATCCCGCGCACCAGCCAGGAACAGTGGGCCGGGCTGCCGCACATCCCGCTGACCGACCTCCGCCCGGGCGACCTGGTCGTCTACTTCCCCGAGGCCACCCACGTCGCCCTCTACCTCGGCGACGGCAAGGTGGTCCAGGCCCCCCGGCCCGGCGCGCGGATCAAGGTCTCCCCCATCGCGGCCAACCCCATCCTGGGCGCCGTCCGCCCGGACCCGAGGGCGCGCCCCCTGCCCCGCTACACGCCCCCGAAGCTCCCGCCGTCGGCCGCCGAGGGCCCGGACGAGGGCTTCGGCGCCCCGAACCTCTGAACCCGGCCAGCAGCTTCCCTCTGCCATGTCACCCATAGAGGGGCCTCGGGCCGTCCAACGGGCCGTCCCAGCGGTCAGCACCTGCCCTTGGTGCACCAGGGACGACCGCGATGCCGCGGAGAGTGTGGGTCAGCTGTTTCCGCCGGGTAGGAGGCGCGGTTCCCGGGTACCCGGGGTATCAGTATTTGCCGTACGGCAACCATGTTGCCGCGCCCCTGGGAGAGAAATGACAGCCCTTGCGGACACCCCGATCCCTGAGCCCTCGCAGGCGTCCAGGCTTGCGGGTCGGTACGAGCTGGGTGATCATCTCGGGGCCGGCGGGGCCGCGGACGTCTACCGTGGCACGGATCTGCGGCTTGGCCGTCCGGTGGCGGTCAAGATCTTCCGGGCCGAGAGCGGTACGGGCCTGAAGGACCGGCTCGAGGACGAAGCCGTCGTACTGGCCCGCCTGCACCATCCGGGGCTGGTCACCGTCTTCGATCTGGGCCGCCACGACGGGCAGGCCTTTCTCGTCATGCAACTCGTCGAAGGCAGCACCCTGCGCGGGCACATCACCGAGACGACGATGTCCGTTCCCGCTCTGGTCGAGCTCGGGATCCGGCTGGCCGAGGCCCTCGAACACGTACACGGGGCGGGAGTCCTGCACCGGGACGTCAAGCCGTCCAACATCCTGCTGGACGCACAGGACCGGCCCTACCTCACCGACTTCGGCATCTCCCGGGCGCTCGACGCCACTGCGTCCACGCAGGACGGCGCCCTCGTGGGAACCGCCGCATACATGGCCCCCGAGCAGGTCACCGGCCGTCGCGTCGATCAGAAGGCCGACATCTACGCACTCGGTCTCGTACTGCTGGAGTGCCTGACGGGACGTCTGGAATACGAGGGCACGCCGCTGGAATCCGCGGTCGCCCGGCTGCACCGGCCGCCGCGGATACCCAGGCGCCTGCCGGCGGAACTACGCGATCTCCTGGGCTCCATGACCGCGATCGAGGCAGCGGACCGCCCTGATGCGCGGACGTGCGCGGCAGTCCTGTCCAGGCTGCAGCGAAGCGGGGAGGCTGCCGGCGCTTCGACGACAGCAGGTGGCCCACCAGACCGCCTACAGCCCGGCTCCGAGTGCGGCACCCGTGGGGAAGGGGGCCGATCGGCTTCTCGGCCTCGAAGGAGGACACTCGCCGCGGTTGGAGCACTGGTCACCGTGACAGCGCTCGGGATGACGGCGCTGACCTGGGGCTCCGAGGCCACCACCGAGCAGGGGGCGTCCGCGACCCCGTCCACCCCTCAGAAGGCCTCGGCGTCCGCCGGCAGCAGCCAACACCAGCATGGGAACAGCGCCACCGCCCCTGCCCGGACAGGGAAGCCGGTGGCCACGGTTGCCGTAGCCGCGTCCACCGCCGGCAGGGACGCCATGCCTGCCCGGAAGGGGGAGCCGGTCCCCACGGTCGCTGCCGTAGCGGCCGGGGACGTGCGGCGACCTCCGGCGGCGCCCCCCTCGGCTCGGGTCCCGCGGCCTGAACCGGCCGGCAACAAAGGCCACCGTCACGGCGAAAAGGTGCCCAAGGACAGGGTCGAGGATCCCGGATCCGGCGGCGAGCACCCGGCCAAGCATGGGCCAGGCGCGGAGAAGGGCAAACCGGACAAGGGGTGAAGCCGAGGCAGACGGCGCCGGTGGTCAGTGGTCCGCATCGAGGGAGCTGAGCGCCGGCGGCCCCCCGACGGCCCCGATCATCCGGGGCCGTCGGGGGGCCGTCCGAGGACAGCCGACGTCGACCGACAACGACCGAGGGCAACAGCCGGACCCCAGGTCAGAGTCCCGTCAGGCCCCCGAGACCGACGCCAGGTAGGCGTTCGTCTTCTCCGGCTCGTAGAAGAAGTTCTCGAAGTCGGCCGGGTCGTCGAAGGCGTTGGCGAAGCGGTCGGCGGCGGGCTGGAGCTGGCCGGCCGCGCCGATCAGGTTGAGGATGTGCTCCGGCGGCGGGGCGAGCATCGCGTTCGTCCACTTGGTGACGTGCCGGGCGGTGTCCCAGTAGCGGTCGAAGGTCTGCCGCATCCAGGTCTCGTCGAACTCCTTCTCGCCGTGTTCGAGGATCGAGGCGAGATAGGCGGCGGCGCACTTGGACGCCGAGTTGGAGCCCTGGCCGGTGATCGGGTCGTTGGCGACGACCACGTCCGCGACGCCGAGGACCAGGCCGCCGCCGGGGAGGCGGCCGACCGGGTTGCGGACGGTGGGCGCGTAGCGGCCGGCCAGCGTGCCGCCGGCGTCGGTCAGTTCGGCCTTGGCGGCCCGCGCGTACTCCCAGGGCGTGTAGCGCTCCATCAGACCGAGGGTCAGGGAGAGGTGCTCCGAGGGGTCCTTGACGCCGTTGAAGACGTCCAGCGGACCGCCGGGGACGCCCTCCCAGAAGAGGATGTCGGCCGGTCCCGAGGTGGTCAGGGTCGGCATGACGAAGAGTTCGCCGACGCCGGGGACCAGGTTGCAGCGGACCGCGTGGAAGTCCGGGTGCTCGGGGCGCGGGGCGAGGCCGTGCACGTAGGCGACGGCGAGGGCCCGCTGCGGCTCGGTGTACGGCGAGCGGGAGGCGTCCCTGCCGAACATCTGGACCAGTTCGCCCTTGCCGGCCGAGACCAGCACCAGGTCGTAGGCGCGGGCGAAGTAGTCGAGGTCGCCGACCGCCGCGCCGTGGATGACCAGCTGGCCGCCGCGCTGGGCGAAGGTCTCCATCCAGCCGGCCATCTTCACCCGCTGGTCGACCGACTGCGCGTACCCGTCGAGCCTGCCCACCCAGTCGATCGCGCGGGCCGCGGGGCCCTCGCCCCAGGAGCCGGGGGCGGCGACCGAGACGCCGAGTCCTTCGATCTTCGGGGCCTGGGACTCCCAGAAGTTCAGCTGGAGATCGCGCTCGTGCTGCAGCGCCGTGTGGAACATGCACTGCGTCGACATGACCCGGCCGGAGCGGATCTCGTCCGCGGTCCGGTTCGACATCAGGGTGACCTCGTAGCCGTGCGACTGGAGGCCCAGGGCGAGCTGGAGGCCGGACTGGCCGGCCCCCACGACGAGTATCTTCCGCATACGGGGACCGTTCTCCTACTCGGGTGTTTCTTCCAGCGCGTGGGCGACCAGGGACAGCAGCGTCTCGATCACCGGGACACGACGGCGGGCATCCATGATCATGACAGGTATGTGCGACGGGATCGTCAGTGCCTCGCGCACGTCGTCCGGTTCGAAGAGCTCACTGCCGTCGAAGTGGTTGACCGCGACGACGTACGGCAGCCCGCAGCTCTCGAAGTAGTCCAGTGCCGGGAAGCAGTCCTTCAGCCGCCGGGTGTCCGCGAGGACGACGGCCCCGATCGCGCCGCGCACCAGGTCGTCCCACATGAACCAGAACCGCTGCTGGCCCGGCGTGCCGAACAGGTAGAGCACCAGGTCGTCGTCGAGGGTGATGCGCCCGAAGTCCATCGCCACGGTGGTGGTGAGCTTGCCGGGCGTGGCGGTGAGATCGTCGGTCTCCGCGCTGGCCTCGGTCATCAGCGCCTCGGTCTGCAGGGGCGTGATCTCCGAGACGGCGGTGACCATGGTGGTCTTGCCGACGCCGAAACCGCCCGCCACGACGATCTTCGTGGCGATGGGCGCGCGGCTGCGGTCCGTCTGCCAGGACCGCTCTTGCTCCTCGCCGTCGAGGAGCGGGGCGACGCCGGAGGCGTCAGAGACGGCGTAGTCCACTCAGCACCCTTTCCAGCAGAGCGCGGTCCGGACGGCCCACGCCGTGCCCGGTCCCCGTTCCGTACACACGGATCTTTCCCTGGTCCGCGAGGTCACTGAGCAGGACCCGGACCACACCGAGCGGCATCTTCAGCAGCGCGGCGATCTCGGCCACCGTACGCATCCGGCGGCACAGTTCGACGATGGCCCGCATCTCCGGCATGACCCGGGTGTTGAGGGAGCCGTTCGTCAGTTCCTTGCGCTCCTCGGGGGCCTCCAGCGCGGCCACGAAGGTCTCCACGAGGAGCACGTGGCCGAAGCGGGTACGGCCGCCGGTGAGCGAGTAGGGGCGGACGCGGGCGGGCTTGCGTTCGCCGCCGCGCACCGGGAGGTTCTGCCTGCGGTTCTTCGGGGCGTTGCTCATCGGCCGCTCCTCGTCGCGTCTGCCTCCAGGGACTTCCTCAGCTCGCTGCGGAGTTCGGGGGTCAGGACGTGACCGGCGCGGCCGACGAACAGCGCCATGTGGTACGCCACGACACTCATGTCGCACTCCGCGGAGCCGTGGACGCCGAGCAGCGAGCCGTCGCTGATGGACATCACGAAGAGGCTGCCCTCGTCCATCGCGACCATCGTGTGCTTGACGCCGCCGAAGTCCATCAGCCGGGCGGCGCCGATGGTCAGGCTGCCGATGCCGGAGACGACAGTGGCGAGGTCGGCGGCGGAGCCGCGGGGGCCGGTGCGGGCGGCCCCGCGGGCCTCCCTGGCCTCCTCGTTGCGGCCGGGATCGGAGGAGAGCAGGAGCAGACCGTCCGAGGAGACGACGGCGACCGACTGGATGCCGGACACCTCTTCCACCAGGTTGCTCAGCAGCCAGTGCAGGTTACGGGCCTCACTGCTCAGTCCGAAGGTACTGGGCGCGGTCAACTGCTTGCCTCCTCGACTGTGCCCCCCGTTGCTTCACCGGATGCGGATGATCCGGGTACGGCTGATGCGGTGCTCGGCACCTCGTTCTGGCCGGTCTGTTCGGCGATCTCCGCCTCGACGTCCCGGCGGCCGGCGTCGGCGCCGCTGCGGAAGCCGCCGAGCCTGCGGCGCAGGGCGTCGGCGTCGACACCGGTACCGCGCTGGCGGGGGGCTGGAGCGGTTGCGGTGATCTTGGGGGTGCGCTTGGGCAGACCCTTGCTGGTGACCTGGTCCTCGTCCTCGCCGCCGTCGCCGTCGCCGAAGGCACTGTCCCGGCGGGACTCGGTGCCGGGGGCGGTCAGCGGGCGGGAGTGCTCCTCGGCTCCGCCGGGGCCCTCGCCGGCCGCGGGTGCCGCCGGAACGGCGGGCTCGCCGGCGGCGGGCGCGGGGATCGGCCGGGCCAGGGCCTCGGTGTCGGCGGGGTGCGGCCGGTGGTCCTCGGCGGCGGCCGACCGGGGCTGCTCCCGGTCCGCCGCGGGCGCCGGGCCCAGCAGGTCGGGGAGCAGCAGCTCCATCGTCGTCTCGGCGGGGGTCTCGGCCGGGGCCTTCGGGCGGGCCGCCGGTTCCGGGTCCGCCGCCGTCGAGGTGTCCGCCTGCTCGTGGGCGGGGTGCTCGTCGGCGTTGCGCACGGCCTGCTCCGCCAGCATCACCAGGGGGTCGCCGGACTTCGGGCGGGCGGGCAGGACGTTGGAGTTGGCCTCCGCGTCGGCGCCGGGGAGGGAGAAGTGGGGCGGGCCGCCGGGCGCCGTCGTGGCCGGGGGGACCGCCGTGGCGGGGGTCGCGGCCAGCAGCGGCTGGGGCAGCACGACGACCGCCGCCACCCCGCCCTGCTTCTGCTCGCGCAGCCGCACCCGGACGCCGTGCCGGTGGGCCAGGCGGGCCACGACGTAGAGGCCGAGGCCGAGACCGTCGGCGCCCTCCTGGTCGTAGGGCGACTCCGGGTCGAAGTCGGCGAGGCGGCCATTGAGGCGGACCAGGCGGTCGGCGGTCATGCCGATGCCCTCGTCCTGCACGGAGAGCATGACCTCGCCGCTCTCCAGCAGCCAGCCGGAGATCTCCACCGGCACGTCGGGCGGCGAGAACGACGAGGCGTTCTCCATGAGTTCGGCGAGCAGGTGGCTGAGGTCGTCGGCGGCGAAACCGGCCACGTGCGCGTGCGGGGGCAGGGCCGAGATGCGGACCCGTTCGTAGCGCTCGATCTCGCTGACCGCCGCGCGGACCACGTCCACCAGCGGGATCGGGCCCGCGTGCTGCTGGACGTGCTCGGTTCCCGCGAGGACCAGCAGGTTCTCGCTGTGCCGGCGCATGACGGTGGCGAAGTGGTCGAGCTTGAAGAGGGTGGCCAGCCGGTCCGGGTCCTGCTCGCGCTCCTCCAGGCCCTCGATGACGGCGAGCTGCCGCTCGACCAGGCCGAGGGTGCGCAGCGCGAGGTTGACGAAGGTGCCGCCGATGCTGGTGCGCAGCCGCTCCAGCTGGTCGCCGGCTTCCGTCAGCTCGGCGCGCAGTTCCTCGCGGGCGTCGGCCATCTTCTGGCGCTGGCCGACCAGGTGCTTGCGGTCGGTCTCCAGGGTGGCGATGCGGTCGTACAGCTCCACGGAGTGGGCGTGCAGGGCGTTGACCGAGCGGACGACCTGGGCGAACTCGTCGTTGCGGCCCGTGAAGGTGATCGGTTCCTCGGTGCGCGGGTCCTCGGCCTCGGCCAGCCGTGCCGAGCCGCGGCGGAGCACGGACAGCGGGCGGGTGAGGGTGCGGGCCATGGCCGTGGCGATGCCCACCGCCACCAGCATCAGGGCGCCGACCACCGCGACCCGGATCTCCAGCGCGGTGACGTCGTCGTCGCGGAGCGCCGCGAGGTCCTTGGTGCGGCGGTCGTAGAGCGCGGACTCGGTGCCCCGCATCAGGTCGACCCGGGCGGACAGCGCCGTGTCCAGCTTCTTGGTGCCGGTGGCGAGGTCGTCGTCGGAGAGGGTCGGCTGGTCGGTGAGGGCGGCCAGGTACTGGTCGGCGTCGTTGACGTCGTTGCCGGTGACCGTGGAGTCGTAGGACTCGACCGCCGCCTCGGGCGCGGTGTCGCGGAAGTCGGCGAGGGCCGCGTCGGCGCGCAGCCTGGCCTGCTGTGCGGCCGCGGTGAGCGCGTCGCGCTGCTTGCGGTCGGCGTCGGAGGTGGTGGTGCTGGTGGTGGGCAGACCGGTGAGCGGGTCGATGGTGGTCCGGGTGGAGCTGGGGATGTTCAGGGCGGCGAGCAGCAGGCCGCGGGCGGCGGCGGACTGCTGGACGGCGGAGTCCAGCTCGGCGAGCGCGTAGGCGCCGGAGCCGGCCCGCGGGGGCGTCCGCTCGGCGAGTTCGCCGGCGAGGCGGTGGAGTTCGGTGATGGTCCGGGTGTACGCCTCGTGCGCCTGCAAAGCGGTGCTGCGGCCGGTGAGCGCGGACCGGCGGACGGCCGCGATGCCGTCGAGGTCGGTGCGCAGCCAGCCCGGGATGCCGGTGTCCGCCCGCAGGTCCTCGACCTGGCGGTCGACCCGCGCGCCGCGGTCCTGCGAGGGCGCCTTGGACTTGGGCCGGCCCGCCGCGACGTAGGAGGTGACCTCGTCGCGTTCGTCGGCGAGCGAGTGGGCCAGGGCCAGCGCGTCCTGGGTGCGCCCGGCGAGGGTCACCAGGTCCTGGGAGTCGCTCAGCTGCCCGGAGGCGGTCAGCAGGGCGGGTGCGCCGGCTCCCGCGATCGCCGCGGCGACCACCGCCACGGCCACGATCAGCCGGGTGCGGACGTGCTTGCGGCGGCCGGTGCCGACGGGAGCGACGGCGCCCGTGTCGGAGGCCGTCTTCTTGCCTGTGCGCCGAGGCCGCGTCTTCTGCACCGGTGCTCGCACTCCTGAACTCGTGTACCCAAGGGGCCGGGTGGCACTCCGTCATCATTCCCGGCATGTCGGTGCCAAGTGGTGCGCGTACCCGGTACTGCACCCGTTATGTAGGTCCCCGACCCTCCCAGCGCCGGTGGGCGGCGGTTCGGCATCGCCTGAGTCGCCACCCGAAGGAGTGAACATCGGAGGGGAGTTGGCGGGCAAGTTCCGCCGGACTGTGCCGGGGCCTTTTCCGGCGGGCCGGTTGGACGCGGAGGACAGGCTTTGGCAGTATTCGCCGACACGCCTTCCCGGAGTACGCCATTCCTGCCCAAAACAGGCGGCTGACCTGCGGTACCGCGTGAATTCCCGGGCGGTTGCCAGCCTTTGGCGAAGATCGTGAAGGGGTCGTGCAGACTGGCCGGATGCGTACTGAAGTCGTTTCGGAGCCCGGCACCCCCGACCGCCCCAACGAGGACTTCGCCGGTGTCGGACTTCCCGCCTCGGGACAGGGGGGTTGCCTGATCGTCCTGGACGGCGTCACCCCGCCCCCGGACGGCACCGGGTGTCTGCATTCCGTCCCCTGGTTCACCGCACGTCTCGGTGGCGCACTGACCGAACTGACCGTTTCGGCAGCAGATCTGACACTGCGGGACATCCTCGGCCGGGCGATCCGGCGCACCGCGGACGCCCACGGTGGCACCTGTGACCTTTCTCACCCGCGCACGCCCCAGGCGACCGTCGTCCTGGCCCGCTGGTCCGCGGACACCCTGGAGTACCTCGTCCTGTCGGACTCCGCGCTGCTCCTGCGCGCTCCGGACGGCACGGTCACCGCGGTCCTGGACGACCGGCTCGACCGCGTCCCGCGCTCCTCGCTGGCCTCGGACGCGACCGCCGACGCCACGGTCCGCAACAAGGAGGGCGGCTTCTTCACGGCCGCCGCCGATCCCTCGGTGGCGGCCCGTGCGGTGACCGGGAGCGTGCCCCGGGGCCGGGTCGGCGCGCTCGCCGCCCTCACCGACGGGGCGACCCGCTGGACGGAGAAGTTCCGCGAGGGCGACTGGACCGCCCTCTTCGAGGTCGTGGCGGTGCGGGGGGCGCGGGCGCTCCTCGACCGGGTGCGGGAGCTGGAGGCGGCGGACCGGGAGGAGCGGGCGTTCCTGCGGCGGAGCAAGACGCACGACGACGCGACGGTGGTGTACGTCGAGTTCTGACGTCCGGGCGGCTACTTCTCCATCACGCCGTTGAGCTGGTGGAGCAGCCGCGCCAGTTCGGCGACCTCCCGGCGCGGCCAGTGGGCGAGCTGGCTGACGTACCGGCCGCGGCGGGCCTCGCGGACCGTGCCGACCCGGCGCCGGCCCTCGTCGGTGAGGGCGACCAGCCAGGCCCGGCCGTCGGCCGGATCGGGTTCGCGGGCGATCAGCCCGAGCTCCTCCAGGGCGCGCAGCTGGCGGGACATGGTGGCCTTGCCGACGCCGATGTAGGCGGCCAGTTCGGTGGCGCGCTGGCCGCCGTACTCGTCGAGCCGGACCAGCAGGCCGTACGCGGCGGTCTCCAGGTCGGGATGGACCTCGCGGGCCATCTCTCCCTGGCTGGCCCGGGCGCGGCGCAGCAGCACGGTCAACTCGCGTTCCAGGGTGAGGAATTCCTCGTCCGCACCGGTCGGTGTCAACCCGGTGGCGGCGCGCAGTCCGTCGCCCTTTTCGTCGTCGTGCACGTCAGCACCCCTGATCGGTTTCGCAGTCCTGAAAGTTTCCGTCAAACCCCGTCGTCGCCGCAGCTCGCCAAGTATTCCGCAGGCATGGACCGACGGCGGCCTCCGGACCCCCTCCCCCCGGCGTCCGCGGCCCGCGCGGCGCCTCCGGCAGGCCGAAGACGGCATGCGCACGCCACCGGCCGGCGGCACGCCGTGTGACCCCGCGTCGTGTCGCGCCCCGCGCACCGGCCGTCTCTGGCATATCTGGGATCCCCACCTCACCCCACGGAGGCACGTCATGTCCGTGCACAGACCCGCCCCCACTCTCCTCACCGGCCTGCTCGCGCTCCTGGTCGCGGCGGTCTCCCCGGTCCCGGCCCACGCCGACTCGGCCGCCCCCGCGCGCGGTTCGGCGTACATGGGCATGGGCGTCCTGGCCCACGACGGCCAGAGCGGCACGCCCAAGAGCAGCGACGCCACCCAGACCGAGGGCGTCGACGTCTCCGGCCACCAGGGCAACGTCGCCTGGCCCACCCTGCTGAAGAGCGGGGTCAAATGGGCGTACACCAAGGCGACCGAAGGGACGTACTACACGAACCCCTACTTCGCCCAGCAGTACGACGGCTCCGACGACGCGGGCATGATCCGCGGCGCGTACCACTTCGCGACCCCGGACACCACGAGCGGCGCCGCCCAGGCCGACTACTTCGTCGACCACGGCGGCGGCTGGTCCAAGGACGGCCGGACCCTGCCCGGCGCCCTCGACATCGAGTGGAACCCGTACGGCGCCGCCTGCTACGGCAAGTCCACCGGCGCGATGGTCAGCTGGATCACCGACTTCCTCAAGACCTACAAGGCGCGCACCGGCCGGGACGCCGTGATCTACACGGCCACCAGCTGGTGGAAGGACTGCACCGGCAACTACGGCGGTTTCGCGGCCGCCCATCCGCTGTGGATCGCCCGGTACGCCTCGGACGTGGGCACGCTGCCCGCCGGCTGGTCCTACTACACGGCGTGGCAGTACACGTCGTCGGGACCGACCGTCGGGGACCACGACAAGTTCAACGGGGCCCTCGACCGGGTGGTCGCCCTCGCCAAGGGCTGATTCCGCACGAAAGCCGGAGGGCCCGGGCCCCCTCGCGGGGACCCGGGCCCTCCTTCTCCGGCAGCGTCCGTCACGCCGCTGCCGGAACCTCCGGCACCGCGCCCTGCGTGGCGGGCACGAGCGCCAGCTCCAGGACCTGCCGGACGTCGGTGACGGCGTGGACGTCGAGCTTGTCCAGCACCTCCGCCGGGACGTCGTCCAGGTCGGCCTCGTTGCGCTTGGGGATGATGACGGTCGTCACCCCGGCGCGCTGGGCGGCGAGCAGCTTCTGCTTCACGCCGCCGATGGGCAGCACCCGGCCGGTCAGCGAGACCTCGCCGGTCATGGCCACGTCCGTGCGGACCAGGCGTCCCGACAGGAGGGAGGCGAGGGCCGTCGTCATGGTGACGCCGGCGCTCGGGCCGTCCTTGGGGACCGCGCCCGCCGGGAAGTGGATGTGCACGCCCCGCTCCTTCAGGTCGCCGACCGGGAGTTCCAGTTCGGCGCCGTGCGAGCGGAGGAAGGACAGGGCGATCTGCGCGCTCTCCTTCATCACGTCACCCAGCTGACCGGTCAGGGTCAGGCCCGCCGCGCCCGTCTCCGGGTCGGCCAGCGACGCCTCCACGAAGAGGACGTCGCCGCCCGCTCCGGTGACCGCGAGACCGGTCGCCACACCCGGGACCGCCGTACGGCGCTCGGCCGGGTCCTGGGCGGACTCGGGCACGTGGTGCGGACGGCCGATCAGCCCCCGCAGGTCCTCTTCCCCGACCGTGAACGGCAGCTCCCGCTCACCCAGTTCGTGCTGGGCCGCGACCTTGCGCAGCAGCCGGGCGATCGACCGCTCCAGGGTGCGCACGCCCGCCTCCCGGGTGTACTCCCCGGCGAGCTTGCGCAGCGCGCTCTCGTCGAGGGCCACCTCGTCCTCGCCGAGGCCGGTCCGCTCCAGCTGGCGCGGGAGCAGGTGGTCACGGGCGATGACGACCTTCTCGTCCTCGGTGTAGCCGTCCAGGCGGACCAGCTCCATCCGGTCGAGCAGCGCCTCCGGGATGGCCTCCAGGACGTTGGCGGTCGCCAGGAAGACGACGTCCGAGAGGTCGAGCTCGACCTCCAGGTAGTGGTCGCGGAAGGTGTGGTTCTGCGCCGGGTCGAGGACTTCGAGCAGGGCGGCCGCCGGGTCGCCCCGGAAGTCGGACCCCACCTTGTCGATCTCGTCCAGCAGGACGACCGGGTTCATCGAACCGGCCTCCTTGATCGCGCGGACGATGCGGCCGGGCAGCGCGCCGACGTAGGTACGGCGGTGGCCGCGGATCTCGGCCTCGTCCCGGACGCCGCCGAGGGCGACCCGGACGAACTTCCGGCCCATCGCGTGCGCGACGGACTCGCCGAGCGAGGTCTTGCCGACACCGGGCGGGCCGACGAGCGCCAGCACGGCACCGCCGCGCCGCCCGCCGATGACCCCGAGCCCCCGGTCGCTGCGGCGCTTGCGCACCGCCAGGTACTCGGTGATCCGCTCCTTCACGTCCTGGAGACCGGCGTGCTCGGCGTCCAGGACCGCCTTGGCGCCCTGGATGTCGTACGCGTCCTCGGTCCGCTCGTTCCAGGGCAGTTCCAGGACCGTGTCCAGCCAGGTCCGGATCCACGAGCCCTCGGGCGACTGGTCGCTGGACCGCTCCAGCTTGTCGACCTCCTTGAGAGCGGCCTCGCGGACCTTCTCCGGCAGGTCGGCGGCCTCCACCCGGGAGCGGTAGTCGTCGGACTCCTCGCCCTCCTTCTCGCCGTTCAGTTCGCGCAGCTCCTTGCGGACCGCTTCGAGCTGGCGGCGGAGCAGGAACTCGCGCTGCTGCTTGTCGACGCCCTCCTGGACGTCCTTGGCGATCGTCTCGGCCACGTCCTGCTCGGCGAGGTGGTCGCGCAGCTGCTGGGTGGCGAGCTTCAGCCGGGCCACCGGGTCGGCGGTCTCCAGCAGTTCGATCTTCTGCTCGGTGGTCAGGAACGGCGAGTAACCGGAGTTGTCGGCGAGCGCGGAGACGTCGTCGATGGCCTGCACGCGGTCCACGACCTGCCAGGCGGCGCGCTTGCGCAGCCAGGCGGTGGCGAGGGCCTTGTACTCCTTGACCAGTTCGGTGACGTGACCGGGCACCGGATCCGGGACGTTCTCCTCGATACGGGTGCCCTCGACCCACAGGGCGGCACCCGGACCGGTGGTGCCGGCGCCGATGCGGACGCGGTAACGGCCGCGGATCAGCGCGCCCGGGTCGCCGTCGGCCAGCCGGCCGACCTGCTCCACGGTGCCGAGCACACCGGTGCCCGGGTAGCTGCCGTCGACCCGCGGGACCAGCAGCACCCTGGGCTTGCCGGGCTCGTTGCGGGCGGCGGCCTGGGCGGCCTCCACGGCGGCACGTACATCGGGGTCCTTGAGGTCCAGCGGGACCACCATCCCGGGCAGCACGACCTCGTCGTCGAGCGGCAGCACAGGGAGGGTGAGTGATGCGGACGTGGAAGCCATGATCTCCCCTTCGGCATTGAACTTGAGCTATGCCGACTCAATGCATGTGAGCCACTGAATGTTCCCGGGGCCGCGTTCGCTGTGAGCGATCGCCCGCTGACCTGCCGACACCGCGAGAACACCGACCGCCGCGCCCTCATTCCGGGTGGGTTCACAGCACCCCCGAAGGGGCGCGGGGAACGGCGCGACCAGCCACGACGGCGCGGCACCGGCCATGCCACCCGAGGCGGCACCGCCCCCCGGCAAGGGCACCGGCGGTCAGGAACCGCCGAAGCGCCGGGCCCCGGAGACGTCGGCCGGCCCGGACTGCGCGTGTTCGCGGTGCCAGCGGCGCACCACCGGCCACAGGGCCGTCCCGATGGACAGCGAGATCAGGTGACCCCAGTTGGTCACCGGGTCCTGGAAGGCGACCAGGTCCATGACGAGGCTGTAGCCGACCAGCGCGAGCAGCGGCCGGCCCAGCCACGGGGTGAGCAGGCCGCACAGGGCACCGACGCCGGCGGCCACGCCGTAGCTGATGCCGTAGTCGAGGCGGTGCAGGGAGGTGCCGGGAAGCCGGCCGGCCAGGACCGCCAGGCCCACCGGGATCTCGGTGGCGAGGGTGGCCAGCACGTGGCCCGCCAGGAAGACGAGGATCGCGCGGGCGCCGCCCATCCGCCGTTCCAGGGCGGTCAGGACGAGCACGAAGGCGACCGCGTACGGGGAGAGCAGGCCGCCCGCGACCCACATCGCGCTGGCCAGCAGGACGAAGGCCGGCGTGCGCGACAGGTGGGCGACGTCGGTGCTGGAGTCCTGGTAGACGGCGTGCAGCAGGCCGGGTCCCGCGTACTCGGCGAAGAGCGAGGTGAGGGCCAGGAGCACCGTGTAGAAGAAGGTGACCGGCGTGCCGGCGGGCGTGGGCAGCAGCCGCCAGGGGCGCATCGCCGGGACGGTGCGCGGGATCACCGCCGCCGGGAGGGCGAGCGGGCCGCGCTGCCGCGGGAGCCCGTCCAGCAGGACGGCGGCCTCGGCGGTGGGCACCGGTGCGGGCGCGCCCGCGGGAACGGGCTGCGGCACGGGCGGCGACGCGGCCCCGGCGGTCCGTTCCACGGTCAGGCGCTCCTTCCGTCTCACCTCGCCAGCCTTGGCCGTCCCCCGACCGGCTGTCTATGACCGAAGCCACCCGGCGAGCGATTCACAGGATTTTCTGAAGAACCGTGCGGCGTTGCGAGGAACCATACGAGCCGCCCGCGGCCGCCCCCGGACGCGAAGCGCCGGGCGGCCCCTCGAACGAGTGACACCGGGACCACCGTCCGACACCCGTAATTCGCGTGGCCGCAAAGCCGCGTTGGGGCAGGATGGCCGGCATGGCGGACATCATCGACAGGACCTCCGCGGACGACGGCCCGCCCGTGGTCCTGGACCGGCGCGAGGGACCGTACGGCGAGGTGGTGCTGCGCCGGCACGGCGGGCTGCTGCAGATCATCGCCAACGGCTGCTTCCTGATGGACACCTCCGACGGCCGCTCGGAGCGGCTGCTCGTGGACGCGGCCCTGCACGCGCTGGACGGACGGGCGGGACCGGCCGTATTGATCGGCGGTCTGGGCGTGGGGTTCTCGCTGGCGCATGCCGCGCGGGATCCCCGCTGGGGCCGGATCACGGTGGTGGAGCGGGAGCCGGCCGTCGTCGGCTGGCACCGGGAGGGCCCGCTGTCCCCGCTCTCCGCGGGCGCGTTCGCCGATGCGCGCACGGAGATCGTCGAGGACGATCTCGTCGCCTACGTCAATGAGACTTCCGACACTTTCGACGCGTTGTGCCTGGACATCGACAACGGACCGGGCTGGACGGTCGACGAGGACAACGAGGGCCTCTACTCGCCGGCCGGACTCGCAAGCTGTGCAAGAGTGTTGAAGCCGGGCGGGGTGCTCGCCGTGTGGTCCGCCCAGCCCTGTGCCGCGTTCGAGGAATCCTTGCGGAATGCCGGGTTCAAACAGGTGCGTACCGAAGAGATCCCGGTTGCCCGGGGCGTTCCGGACGTCGTTCACCTCGCCGTCCGCCCTGGATAGCGAGTGCGCCGCCTGTCCCCGTAGGGTGCATCCCTGACGCGGATCATTCAAGCGTCAATCGCAGTCATGGGATCACCCCACTGGTTCCGGAAAGCACACAGGGGCGGGCGATGGAGCAGACACACACCTCCCACAACGGCACGGCGACGGCTTCTCCGGGCGCCCAGCGCCGGGTTCTGGTCGTCGAGGACGACGCCACGATCGTCGACGCCATCGCGGCCCGCCTGCGCGCCGAGGGATTTCTCGTGCAAACCGCGGGCGACGGACCGGCGGCCGTCGACACCGCCGAGGCCTGGCAGCCCGACCTGCTGATCCTCGACATCATGCTGCCCGGTTTCGACGGCCTGGAGGTCTGCCGCCGCGTGCAGGCCCAGCGGCCGGTGCCGGTGCTGATGCTCACCGCGCGCGACGACGAGACCGACATGCTGGTCGGCCTCGGGGTCGGCGCCGACGACTACATGACCAAGCCGTTCTCCATGCGGGAGCTGGCGGCCCGGGTGCACGTCCTGCTGCGCCGGGTGGAGCGGGCGGCCGTCGCGGCCTCCACGCCCCGGTCCGGCATCCTGCGCCTCGGCGAGCTGGAGATCGACCACGCGCAGCGCCGGGTGCGGGTGCGCAGCGAGGACGTGCACCTCACGCCGACCGAGTTCGACCTGCTGGTGTGCCTGGCCAACACCCCGCGCGCGGTGCTCTCCCGTGAGCAGCTGCTCGCCGAGGTCTGGGACTGGGCGGACGCCTCGGGCACCCGCACGGTCGACAGCCACATCAAGGCGCTCCGGCGGAAGATCGGCGCCGAGCGGATCCGCACCGTGCACGGTGTGGGCTACGCACTGGAGACACCGACGCCATGAACGCCGGGCCGGCCGGACCGAGGGGCCCCGGGGAGGAGCCCTGGGGCACCGTGCGCCCGTTCTCGATCAAGACCAAGCTCGGCGCGCTGGTCGTCGTCTCGGTCCTGATCACCACGGGCCTGTCGATGATCGCGGTGCACACCAAGACGGAGCTGCGCTTCATCACGGTCTTCTCGATGATCGCCACGCTGCTGATAACGCAGTTCGTGGCGCATTCGCTCACCGCGCCGCTGGACGACATGAACGCGGTGGCCCGGTCCATCTCGCAGGGCGACTACACGCGCCGGGTGCGCGAGAACCGCCGGGACGAGCTGGGCGACCTGGCCGAGACGATCAACGTCATGGCCGACGAGCTGGAGGCCCAGGACCGCCAGCGCAAGGAGCTGGTGGCGAACGTCTCGCACGAGCTGCGCACGCCCATCGCGGGCCTGCGGGCCGTCCTGGAGAACGTCGTCGACGGGATCGCCGAGCCGGACACCGAGACCATGCGCACGGCCCTCAAGCAGACCGAGCGCCTCGGGCGGCTGGTGGAGACCCTGCTGGACCTCTCCCGCCTGGACAACGGCGTCGTACCGCTGCGCCAGCGCCGCTTCGAGGTGTGGCCGTACCTGTCGGGCGTGCTCAAGGAGGCCAACATGGTCGCCGGGGCGCGCGGCCTGGCCTCGAACTCCGGCAGCCACACGCGTAACGACGTCCACCTGCACCTGGACGTCTCGCCCCCGGAGCTGACCGCGCACGCCGACCCGGAGCGGATCCACCAGGTGGTGGCGAACCTCATCGACAACGCGGTCAAGCACAGCCCGCCGCACGGCCGCGTGACCCTGAAGGCACGGCGCGGCCGTCAGCCCGAGTCACTGGAGCTGGAGGTCCTGGACGAGGGCCCCGGCATTCCGCGCTCGGAGTGGCACCGCGTCTTCGAGCGCTTCAACCGGGGAGCCGTACGACGGCCGCACGGGCCCGGCAGCGACGGCGGCACGGGGCTCGGGCTGGCGATCGCCCGGTGGGCGGTCGATCTGCACGGCGGCCGGATCGGCGTGGCCGAATCCGAGCGGGGCTGCAGGATCATCGTCACCCTCCCAGGACCTTCCTCCGTGCCAAGTTGACGTAAAGTTCGCATCGAGGCCTCAAGATCCACCGGTGGTCCCGCGGCCGTCGCCTCAGCGGGGCCCGCGTGAGCAGGTGCGGTTTCCGCGCACGTGGCGACGGGTACCCGGGCGAGCCGATCAACGGCCCGGCTCCGCCCTGCCCGTTTCTGTCCTCTCCTAGCGGAACCACGCTTGTTTCCCGCCATTTCAAGCCCCGAAACACGCTTTCCGATGTGACTTACACGACGATGAACGGGCCCGACCTGACCTTCACGGTCTGGGAGGCGTAGCCTTTATTCCCGCTGTCCATCACCTTGTGAAGCGGAAGAGGGCGGTTGCCGCCGTGTCGCCACAGTCCCCCAGTAACTCGAGCATCTCGACCGACGCAGACCAAGCGGGCAAGAACCCCGCGGCCGCGTTCGGACCGAACGAGTGGCTCGTCGATGAGATCTATCAGCAGTACCTCCAGGACCCGAATTCGGTAGACCGTGCCTGGTGGGACTTCTTCGCCGACTACAAGCCGGGGGCGCCCGCCGCCTCGGCTCCGGCGGGTACCGCGGCCGCGGGGGCCGCGGGCACCGCGACGCCCGCGCAACCGCAGGCGCAGCAGGCGGCGGCTCCGGCCGCGCAGGCACCCACCACGCCCGCGCCCGCCGCCCCGGCTCCCGCCGCGCCCGCCCAGGCCGCTCCGGCCGCTCCGGCCGCTCCCAAGGCCGCTGCGCCCGCACCGGCGCCCGCGAAGCCCGCGCCCGCCGCCGCGGCTCCTGCCGCCGCGAAGCCGGCCGCCGCGAAGGCCGCGCCCGCCGCCCAGGCGCCCGAGGGTCCCGAGCTGGTCACCCTGCGTGGCCCGGCCGCGGCCGTCGCGAAGAACATGAACGCCTCGCTGGAGCTGCCGACGGCCACCTCGGTCCGCGCGGTCCCGGTGAAGCTGCTGTTCGACAACCGGATCGTCATCAACAACCACCTCAAGCGCGCCCGGGGCGGGAAGATCTCCTTCACGCACCTGATCGGCTTCGCGATGGTGCAGGCGATCAAGGCCATGCCGTCGATGAACCACGCGTTCGGCGAGAAGGACGGCAAGCCGACCCTGGTCAAGCCGGCCCACATCAACCTGGGCCTGGCCATCGACCTGGTGAAGCCCAACGGCGACCGCCAGCTGGTCGTCGCGGCCATCAAGAAGGCCGAGACGCTGAACTTCTTCGAGTTCTGGCAGGCCTACGAGGACATCGTCCGTCGCGCCCGCGACAACAAGCTGACGATGGACGACTTCACCGGTGTCACGGTCTCCCTGACCAACCCCGGCGGCCTCGGCACCGTCCACTCCGTCCCGCGTCTGATGCCCGGCCAGTCGGTGATCATGGGCGTCGGCTCCATGGACTACCCGGCGGAGTTCCAGGGCACCAGCCAGGACACCCTGAACAAGCTCGGCATCTCGAAGGTCATGACGCTCACGTCGACCTACGACCACCGGGTCATCCAGGGCGCCGCCTCCGGCGAGTTCCTGCGCCAGGTCGCCAACCTGCTGCTCGGCGAGAACGGCTTCTACGACGACATCTTCGAGGCCCTGCGCATCCCCTACGAGCCGGTCCGCTGGCTCAAGGACATCGACGCCTCGCACGACGACGACGTCACCAAGGCCGCCCGTGTCTTCGAGCTGATCCACTCCTACCGGGTCCGCGGCCACGTCATGGCCGACACCGACCCGCTGGAGTACAAGCAGCGCAAGCACCCCGACCTGGACATCATCGAGCACGGCCTCACCCTGTGGGACCTGGAGCGCGACTTCGCCGTCGGCGGCTTCGCCGGCAAGTCGATGATGAAGCTGCGCGACATCCTCGGCGTGCTGCGCGACTCGTACTGCCGCACCACCGGCATCGAGTTCATGCACATCCAGGACCCCAAGCAGCGCAAGTGGATCCAGGACCGCGTGGAGCGCCCGCACTCCAAGATGGAGCGCGAGGAGCAGCTGCGTATCCTGCGCCGCCTGAACGCGGCGGAGGCCTTCGAGACCTTCCTGCAGACGAAGTACGTCGGCCAGAAGCGCTTCTCCCTGGAGGGCGGCGAGTCCGTCATCCCGCTGCTCGACGCGGTGATCGACTCCGCGGCCGAGTCGCGTCTGGACGAGGTCATCATCGGCATGGCCCACCGCGGCCGCCTGAACATCCTCGCGAACATCGTCGGCAAGTCGTACGCGCAGATCTTCCGCGAGTTCGAGGGCAACCTCGACCCGAAGTCGATGCACGGCTCCGGCGACGTGAAGTACCACCTGGGCGCCGAGGGCACCTTCACCGGCCTGGACGGCGAGCAGATCAAGGTCTCGCTGGCCGCCAACCCGTCCCACCTGGAGACGGTCGACCCGGTCATCGAGGGCATCGCCCGCGCCAAGCAGGACATCATCAACAAGGGCGGCACGGACTTCACGGTGCTGCCGGTGGCGATCCACGGCGACGCGGCCTTCGCGGGCCAGGGCGTGGTGGCCGAGACCCTGAACATGTCGCAGCTGCGCGGCTACCGCACCGGCGGCACGGTCCACATCGTCATCAACAACCAGGTCGGCTTCACCGCGGCCCCCGAGTCCTCGCGCTCCTCCATGTACGCCACCGACGTGGCCCGCATGATCGAGGCCCCGATCTTCCACGTGAACGGCGACGACCCGGAGGCCGTGGTGCGCGTCGCGCGCCTCGCCTTCGAGTTCCGCCAGGCGTTCAACAAGGACGTGGTGATCGACCTCATCTGCTACCGCCGCCGCGGTCACAACGAGTCGGACAACCCGGCCTTCACCCAGCCGCTGATGTACGACCTGATCGACAAGAAGCGCTCGGTGCGCAAGCTCTACACCGAGTCCCTCATCGGTCGCGGCGACATCACCCTGGAAGAGGCCGAGCAGGCCCTGCAGGACTACCAGGGCCAGCTGGAGAAGGTCTTCACGGAGGTCCGCGAGGCCACCTCGCAGCCGGCCGCCTCGGACGCGCAGGCGCCGCTGGACGGCTTCCCGATCGCCGTTCCGACGGCCATCTCCACCGAGGTCCTCAAGCGGATCGCCGAGTCCCAGGTCAACATCCCGGACTACTTCACCGTCCACCCGCGTCTGCTGCCGCAGCTGCAGCGCCGGGCGGCGATGATCGAGGACGGCACGATCGACTGGGGCATGGGCGAGACCCTCGCCATCGGCTCGCTGCTGATGGAGGGCACCCCGGTCCGGCTCTCCGGCCAGGACTCCCAGCGCGGCACCTTCGGCCAGCGGCACGCGGTCCTCATCGACCGCGAGACGGGCGCCGACTACACCCCGCTGCTGTACCTGTCCGAGGACCAGGCCCGCTACAACGTCTACAACTCGCTGCTCTCCGAGTACGCGGTGATGGGCTTCGAGTACGGCTACTCGCTCGCCCGTCCGGACGCGCTGGTGATGTGGGAGGCCCAGTTCGGCGACTTCGCCAACGGCGCCCAGTCGGTCATCGACGAGTACATCTCGGCGTCCGAGCAGAAGTGGGGCCAGACCTCCGGCGTCACGCTGCTGCTCCCGCACGGCTACGAGGGCCAGGGCCCGGACCACTCCTCGGCCCGCATCGAGCGCTACCTCCAGCTGTGCGCGCAGAACAACATGACGGTGGCCATGCCCACCCTGCCGTCGAACTACTTCCACCTGCTGCGCTGGCAGGTGCACAACCCGCACCACAAGCCGCTGATCGTCTTCACCCCGAAGTCGATGCTGCGTCTGAAGGCGGCGGCCTCCAAGGCGGAGGAGTTCACCAGCGGGCAGTTCCGCCCGGTCATCGGCGACGACTCGGTGGACCCGGCCGCGGTCCGCAAGGTCGTCTTCTGCACCGGCAAGGTCTACTACGACCTGGAGGCCGAGCGGCAGAAGCGGGGCGTCACCGACACCGCGATCATCCGCCTGGAGCGGCTGTACCCGCTGCCGGGTGCGGAGATCCAGGCCGAGGTCAACAAGTACCCGAACGCCGAGAAGTACCTGTGGACCCAGGAGGAGCCGGCGAACCAGGGTGCGTGGCCGTTCATCGCCCTCAACCTGATCGACCACCTGGACCTGGCGGTCGGCGCGGACGTCCCGGCCGGCGAGCGCCTGCGCCGCATCTCCCGCCCGCACAGCTCCTCCCCCGCCGTCGGTTCCGCGAAGCGGCACCAGGCCGAGCAGGAGCAGCTGGTGCGCGAGGTGTTCGACGCCTGAGCCGTCGCCGCACAGTGAAGGGCCCGGCCCCCGTGACGGGGGCCGGGCCCTTCGCCCTTCCGGCCCGCCTCAGCTGGCCTGCGGTTCGAAGTCCCAGTAGGGGCGGTTGCGGGAGCGGGCGGAGACGGTGTGGACGTGCTGTTTGCCGAGGGTCGCCTCCAGGTCGGAGAGGGCCTCCTGCTCGACCTTCTCCGCCTGCTGGCGGGAGCGCAGCCCGCGCAGGTCGGCCGCGTGGGCGACGCGGGCGGACAGGGTCAGGGGGTGGGTGCGCCCCAGGGTGTCGGTGGCCCGCGCGATGGTGAGCCTGCTGAGTTCGGCCGCCGACTCCGTCTCGCCGATGAGGTTGCGCAGCCCGGAGGCGTTGACGGCGCACCCGAGGGTGTAGGGGTGCTCCTCGCCGACGGCCTCCGCCATGTCGGCGAGGGCCTGTTCGATCAGGACGTGGGCGTGTTCGCGTTCGCCGACGTTGCGCAGGATCAGCGCCTGGTTGGCGCGGGCGCCGAGGATGAACGGATGGCCCTCGGGGAGCAGTTGCTCGTACCGGGCCAGGACGGACTCGCTGGTCTCGCGGGCCAGGTCGATGTCGCCGTGCTCCCGGTTGAAGCAGCTGTGGCTGACCGCGGCGGCCAGGGTGCCGAAGTGGGTGTCGCCGAGCCTGCGTTCGTACCCTTCCAGTACCTGGGTGAGCAGGGTGCCGGCCGCGGCCCGGTCCCCGGTCCTGAGCTGGCAGAGCGCCAGGTTGTGCTCGGCGCGCAGGGCGTCCGGGTTGCCCTTGCCGCCGACGTTGCGGTACTCGCGCACGTTCCGTGCCTGGATGGACTCGGCCTCGGCGTAGCGGCCCAGCAGCCTGAGGTCGATCGAGTAGGACACCTCGGAGAACAGCGTGAACAGGTGCCGTCCCGTCAGTACGAGGCGGCGGGTCTCCAGGGTCTCCTGGTCGATCCTCCGGGCCTCCTCGTACTGGCCGCGCAGCCGGTGGACGAAGCCCAGGTTGTTCAGGGCGCTGAGGGTCCGGGAGTCCTGTTCGCCGAGGAGTTCCCGGTAGGCCGGGTACAGCCACTGGTACAGCGCCAGCGCCTCGTCGTACTTGGCCAGGCTCCACAGGTCGGCCCCGAGTCCGTTGGCCGCCCGCAGGTAGTCCAGGTCCCGTTCGCCGCGCTCGCGGCGCAGGTGCTCCATGGCGCCGCGGCCGAGTTCCTCGGTCTCCGCGAACCGTCCGGCGGACCGCAGGAGGTTGGCGTAGTGGTGGGTGGCCTCCCAGACCCGGGGATGGGACTCGCCCAGCAGTTCCCGCCAGGCGGTGACGGTGCGCCGGCCGAGCTTCCAGCCCGAGGTGTACTCGCCCGCCCACCACATGTAGCGGAGGCAGTTGAGGACGAGCAGCTGGACCTTGCGGTCGGTGCTGTTGAGGACGTCGGCGTACTTCAGGTGCGGGACCAGCTCGGCGTACGCCTCCCAGTTGCGGGTGTCCGTGGGCCGTCCCGGGTCGGCTTCGGCCAGGGCGCGCCGCACCACGTCGACGAAGTCCTGGCGGTCCGCCTCGGGCATGTCCTTGCCGACGATCTGGTGGACCATCCGGTGCAGGTAGAGCGACTCGCCGGGTGACGGGGTCTCCTCGACGCCGATCTCGTGGGACTCCAGGCGCACCACGGAATAGGTGCGCAGCTGGTTGATGGCCTTGTTCCACAGCAGCGGATCGTCCAGCAGCCGGGTCAGCTGCTCGGGCAGGTCGTCGTGCGACATCTCCCGCAGCATGCGGACCGGGATGAAGCCCGGTGCGAAGAACGTGCACAGCCGGAGCAGGTCGACGGATTCCGGGACCGTCTCGCGCAGCTTGTTGAGCAGTATCGCCCAGGCCGTCTGGAAGGCCACCGGGAAGTCGGCGGACACCTTGACGACGTCCGGGTCGACGCCGTCCTCCAGCAGTTCGATGTACTCCTCGACCGACAGGTCGGAGTCGTTCAGCCAGCCCGCCGTCTGGTCCAGCAGCAGGGGGAGGTCCTCCAGGACCTGGGCCAGCTGGTCGGCGTCGGCGTCCGTCAGGCGCGGGGCGCGGCGCCGGATGAAGGCGACCGACTCGTCACGGTCGTACACCGCCACCTCCAGCAGCTTGCTGTTGTGCTCGCCCCACTCGGGGTTGCGGGAGGTGATGATCACGTGGCCGGGGCCGGTCGGCACCAGGTCCCAGATCTGGTCGGGTTCGTCGGCACCGTCCAGGATCAGCAGCCAGCGCGAGAACGGGGTGCCCCGGCGGAGCGAGTCGCGGACCGCGCGCAGCCGCTCACCGTACTCGTCACCCGTGGCCAGGCCGAGTCTGGTGGAGAGCTCGGCCAGCAGCCGGCGGTAGGTGACCCGGCTCTCCGCGTTGACCCACCACACCACGTCGTACTCGGAGCCGAAGCGGTAGACGTACTCGGCCGCCAGCTGGGTCTTGCCGACCCCGGGCATGCCGTGCAGGGTCAGGACGCCGGCGCCCGGCTCGCTGTTCTGGAGCAGGTGGTAGGCGCTGTTCAGCAGGGGCTCGCGGCCCGTGAAGCGGGTGTTGCGGCGGGGCACCCCGCCCCACACCTCGGGCATCGCGGCCGGGAAGCGCGGACCGCGCGCGTTCTCGGCGGTCTGCCTGCCGTCGTCCGGCAGGTCGAGCCGGTCCAGCAGCCGCCGCTCCGCCTCGTCGGCGCCCATGTTGGTCAGGTCGACCGCCCCCAGCACGGCCACGGCCGAGGGCACCGGGCTGTTGGTGACGGACACGGCGGCGAACCGGGTCGGGTCGGGGGCCACCACCTCGCGCAGCGCCGCGTTCCACTCGTCGAAGGTCCGCGGTCCCAGCTGGAAGTAGCGCTCGCTGACCAGGATCAGGATCCGGCCCTCGGCCAGGGAGAGTCCGCGCAGGAGGTCCACCAGGGACTCCTCGGCCGGGGAGTCCCAGCGGACGTAGACGACCCGGACGCCCCGCCGCTCCAGCCTGTCCCCGATCCACGCCGCCCAGGCCCGGTTGAACCCGGCGAAGCTGATCGTGACGGTCTGCCTCGCGGCCCCCCTCTCGGTCGGCCTGACCGGCGTACGAGTTTCAGACATGCGACGGCCTCCACGCGTAGTCATAAAATCCTAGAGCGTCGCCGCGGCTCTGGGGAGTACGGCGGCCGCGCAAGCCAGGACCGGGTCTCCCCGGCCGCCGTCCGAAACCGCACCTCGGCCCGTCGATCTTCGCGCAGTGCGGCCTGAGAAGTCGTCATTTCCGGTATTCACCACGGGGTTGCCGCTGGGTCCACAGCGCACGCACGGCTTTCACGTACGCCTGCGCGCGCGCCGTGTGTCCCCGGGGCGCGGGCCGCTCGCCGTGCCGTTCGTGGGCCGCGGCCATCGCCTCGACGAAGCGGCGGCCGAGGGGGGTGAGGTCCGGGGAGCCGGCCAGGGCGGGCAGGGCGGCGCCGACCTGGGCGTGGTAGCGGGCGTACTGGGCCCACGCCCCCTCGGCGCGCGCCGCGTCCACGGCGAGGGCCCGGCGCTGGAAGAAGTCCGCGAGGGCCAGATGCGCGTACGCGCCCTGGAACAGGCCGTCGTACGGCCGCGGATCGGGACGCCAGGGTGCGAAGTACCGTGCCGCGGGGCCCGCCCGGTGCAGTTCCACCATCTCGCTCAGGGCCGCCAGCTTGGTGTGCTGCAACTCGTGGACGAGCGTGGCCGCGAAGGCGACCGGAGTCGCGGGGACGCTGCTGAGCAGGGCCCCGAAGGCCTCGCGCCTGGTCCCGCTGCAGCTGCCCCGGCCGCCCGCGCCCGGCGGCATCTCCAGCGGGACCAGACAACGCAGCAGCGTCAGCGTCTCCAGCAGTCGCGGTTCGCCGCCGGAGCGCAGCGCGGCGGCCGTACCGGACCAGGTGTGCAGCCACCGTTTGCGTGCGGCCTCGTCGGGACCGGCCGGGCCGCTCAGCGCGTACTGGTCGGGTTCGCGGGGCGGGACCCGGTAGGGGTCGAGGTCGTCCAGGGGCATGGGGGCCGCCCCGGGGACCAGGCCCGGCAGGGCGTAGGCCGGGGTCCAGGCGGGCGATCCGGACCAGGCGCCGCCGCCCTGCTCCAGCCGGACGGTGGTCCGGCCGAGCGTCATCCGGCCGTCCCGGCAGGTCACCCGGACCCGTGCGTCGCCGCTCTCCGCCGTGCGCAGGGCGCCCAGCGACGGAAGGACGAGGACGCCGTCGCGGGCGGTCAGTGCGGTGCTGAAGGGGATTCCGGCGCGTGCCGCGGCCACCGCGGTCACCGCGCTGAAGTAGGCGAGGTCGTGGGCGAGTTCGCGACGCGGGCCGGGGCCGGGCGGAGCGCTCCGCGGGTCGAGGCGGGTGAGGCAGCGGCGGGCCCAGGGGCCCATCAGCGGATCCCTGAGCCTGGCTCGCGCCGGCCGGTCCGCGGCGGCGGCCCGGTCGGCCTCCGCCAGCAGCGCCCAGTCGTCCCTCAGCCGTGCCCGGGCCGCCGGAGGGCAGATCGCCGGGTCCGCGGCCTGCGCCGCGTCCAGCACCGCGCGCAGCAGGAGCAGCCGCCGGGTGTCCTGGTCGCGGACCAGCAGGCCGAGCGTGCCGGCGCCGCCCTCCGTGCGGCCGAGTTCGGCGAGTGCCTCGTCCGGGACCTCCGGGAGGATCACGGGGTGCCCCCTTCGCGCGCGGCCGCGGCCGGCTTCGCGTCCGCGGCGAGCCGTCCCGCCACGTGCCGGATGAAACGCTCCAGGTCCGCGCAGTACACCGAGGGGTTGCGGAAGCCGTGTCCGGCCCGGTACCGGTGCGCGTAGTGGCCGCCGCCGCAGACGGTCAGCACGGGACAGGCCCGGCACGCGGCGGCGAGAGCGGCGGTGCCGGCCTGGCGGGCGGCCACGCCGGGGTGGCGGAGCGCCTCGTCGAAAGGATGCCGGAAGACGTCCAGGCCGGTGCGCGCCGCGCCCTCGTACGCCGATTTCAGCGAGTCGACCTGCTCGATCGAACCGTCGGTCTCCACCACCAGCGCGTCGAACGGGGTCAGGCCGAGCGACTCGGTGGCGGCAGGCAGCCCCAGCAGCAGGGCCAGGCACTCCTCGAAGAGCCGTACCCGGGTCTCCCGCCGCCCGGCCGACCACCAGCGGTCGAAGACGGCGCAGAGCCAGTCGCCGTATCCGGGGCCCCGCGCGTGCGGCGGCGGCGCGGACCAGTTGGCGTGCGGGAGCAGCAGGTCGAGTGCGGGCGGCCGGAGTTCGAGGAGGGAGTCGTACGTCTCGACCGGGTCCGGCCGCGGGTCCACGACGGTCAGGATGCCCGCGTACGACTCCGGGAAGCGCTCGGCGAGCAGCCGTGCCCCGCGCGCGGCCGCGGGCCAGGACGGGCGTCCGGCGTGGTCGACGCGGCGCGCGTTGTGCTCGGCGCGGCCGCCGTCGAGGCTGATGCCGACCTGGATGCCGTGCCGGGCCAGGACCGTGAGGCGGTCCTCGGTGAGGAGGGTGGCGTTGGTCTGGACGGTGGCCCGGACCGTGCAGCCGGCGGGGACGCGGGCGCGGACGGCGTCGGTGAAGCGGCCCAGGGTGCCGGCGCCGGCCAGCAGGGGTTCGCCGCCGTGCAGGACCAGGGAGACCGTGGACAGGGCGTGGGCGCGGGCGTGTTCGGCGATGCGGTCCGCGGTGCGGTCCAGGACCTCGGGCGGCGGGGCGGCGGGGCGGGTGCGCCAGGTGTGGTCGGGGCCCTCGTAGAGGTAGCAGTAGGTGCAGGCCAGGTTGCAGCGGCCGTGCATCTTCACGATGAACTGGCGGAAGGGGTGACCGGTCGCGGACACTCCAGCACCCCCATGCCGTACGCCTTTCCACCCGTGTCAGGCCGCATTCCCGGTCGGTGGCCGGACGCAAACCCGGATCGATCGAAGTTGCCCATTTCTAGCCGCACTTGCGACCTCATTTGACCGGAGGCGCTCATCTTTGACAGCGCCAGGTGGCTCACATCGCGTTGTTGAAGCCCCAGAGCATCTCGCTCGGCCGCTCGGCCCGTTCACGCAGACTCTCCAGGACCTCGCTCAGCACCGGGTGCTGCACGGTCCGCAGCTCCTCCAGGTCCATGTCCAGCAGCTCCGGCAGCGGCTCGTCCGCCATGGTGTCTCCCCGTCCCTCTCCCTGTGGTCCTCGTGCGGGTCGTGTGCCTCGCGTGCTTCGTGCGCCCGATGTGCCGGTTCGCTCCGGCCGTGCGGTCATCCCAGCACCGCCAGGCGCTCCGCCGTGTCCCGCGCCGTCGGCTCGTCCGTGACCAGCGTGCCCTCCGGCAGGCGGGACCACTCCGTGCGGGCGGCCCGGTAGGCCTCGCGGGCGGCCCGCGGGCGCGCGGCCGCCTCGTAGGACATACCCCGCCAGTGGTGGGCCTGCGCCCCCAGCACGGACGCTTCCTGACGCCCGCGCTCGGTTGGGGCCTCGGCCGCCGCCTCGCGGGCCGACTCCGCGGCCGCGCGGAACGCGTCGACCGCCTCGTCCAGACGGGTCGGACGGCTAAGGCTCCGGTAGGCCTCGTACTGCGTACGCCCCAGCTCCAGCCGGCAGCGGGCGGTCAGCAACGGGTCGACCGCCTCCTCGGCGGCCAGCCCGAACACGTGCTCCGCCTCCCGCAGGTCCACCCGGTCGCCGCGCAGCCGGAAGCGCAGGATCAGCGCGCGGCCCAGCAACAGCAGCCGGTGACCGGTCTCCGGATGGCCGGCGGGGGTCTCCCGGCGGCAGTCCCGCAGTACCCGCACGGCCTGTGACAGGACCTCCCGGGCGCGGTCGTCGGCGCGGTCGGAGCCGGCCCGGCGCAGCAGCGCCTCACCCCACTCGGCGAGGACCTGCGGATAACCGGCGTCGTCGCGCGGCATCTCCGCCGCCGCGGCCGCGAACGCGGCGGCCGCCTCCTGCAGTTCGCGCGGATCGCCCGTCTCGGCGTACCGGGCGACCCGCACCCGCCCGGCCCGCAGGCGCAGGGCGGCCCGCTGGGCGCGTCTGCGGGTGGCCCGCAGCGCCTCGTCGATCCGGTCCTGGGCCTCGTCCAGGGCGCCGCCCGCGCGCAGCAGCGCGTCCACCAGGTCCAGTTGGACCGGGACCCGGTCGGCGGCCTCGGCATCGGCCCCCGGATCGGCCGCCAGCGCGTCGCGCAGCGAGCGGGACGCCTGCTCCGCGTGACCGCGGGCCTGTTCGGGATCGGTGGTGGCCTCGGCGAGCCGCAGCAGGATCCGGCCGTGGGCGAGCGGCAGTTCGGACGGCCGGTGCCGGCGGTCCGGCCACGCGTCGGCGAAGGCCTCCAGCATGCCGACCGCCCCCTGCAGCACCGCGCTGTCGCCGCCGAGCCGCCACTGCGCCTCCAGCGCGCCCACCCGCTCCAGGGTGAGCCGCAGCGCCTCCCGCTGTCCGAGATCGGGCGCGCCGCAGGCCACCGCGTACTCCCGGTCGGCGCGGCGCAGCAGATCCAGCGCGCCCGCCCGGTCGCCGTGCCGCCTGCGGTCGGTGGCGGTGGCGCGCAACACCCGCGCCACCGCGGCCCGTTCGCGCAGGGCGTGCGGCTGCGCCACCGCCCGCTCCGCCGCCGTCTCCGCCTCCCGGAGCAGATCGGCGCCGCCGCCCTGCACCTCCCACAGCCGCAGGGTGCAGTTCGCGTACTCCGCCCACAGCTCCGGATCGGCGCCCGCGGGCTCCTCGTGCTCGGTCGCGCCGCGCAGCAGCTGCACGGCGTCGATCAGGTCCTGCACCATGCCCTCGGCGTCGAACCGCGTGAGCAGCGCACGGGCCCGGCCCACGGCCTGGTGGGCACGGCGCTCCCCCGGCCGCTCGGCCGCCGGACGGCCGCCGTAGAGCCGGAACTGCTCGGGCAGCGGCATGAACCGCTCCAGCACCCGCGCCGCGACCTCGGCGAACGGCTGCGGGACCAGGGTCGCGTCGCCGTTCTCGCCGCCCCGGGCCGGGTAGCGGGAGCCGGGCGGGGTGTACGGCCGTCCGGAGCCGCCGTCGCCGAGCTGGGCGAGGGCGAGGGCCGGGAAGTTGGGGCCGCCCTTGCCGAAACGCTGCTCGATGTACTCGGAGCAGTGCTTGAGGACGAGCAGCGCCTCGTCACGGCCGAGCGTGTCGAGCAGGGCGTCCTGGACCTCCGGCTCCATCTCGTACCACTGGGTGCCGTCCGTGGTCTGCGCGGCGCGGTTCTCGCGGGCGCGGGTGACCAGGCCGCCGAGCAGCACCTCGGCGAGTTCGGAGGGCCCGGAGTCGGGGAGCATGGTCCGCTGCACCAGCTGCATCACCGGGAGGCAGAGCGGCGCGGCGGCCAGGAAGACCGCGAGCCGGGCGGCGCCCGGGGAGGCGACGGACTGGAACCTGCTGACCCGCTCGACCGGCGAGGGCCGGCGGCCGGGGCGGGACTCCGGTGCGGGCCGCTGGTCCGCGCGCACCCAGCCCACGGCGCCCGCGACCGGCCCGGCGCCGATCCCGGCCAGCAGCCGCGCCCACGCCCCGAGCGCCACCGGTTCCGGAGGCAGCACGGGCACCGGCAGGGCGCCGCGTCCGCCGCCCGCGGGCGTTCCGGCCGGGGTGCGCAGCCGCAGCGCGGTGGCCCCGCCCAGGGTCTCGCCCCGGCTCAGCTCGCCGTAGGTCACGGGCAGCCTGGTGCGGCTCCACATGCGCTGCGGCAGCGGCTGGAGCACGGCCACCGGGGCCTGCCGGGACAGCTGGTGCAGCAGCCGGTGCGCGCGCCCGCTGCGCCACAGCGGGCCCGCGCAGTCGCTGACCAGCAGGGTGATACGACGGCCGGTCGGGTCGCTGAGACGGTCGGCGGTGTGCAGCGGAGCCGCGTGCGCGTCGGGGCTGCGGCTGACGGCCGCCTCGCCGTCGGGGCCGGTGTGCAGATGGCTGATCTGGATGTCCCGGAAGGCGCCCAGCTGGCCGAAGACCTGGACCAGTTCGGAGAACATGCGCTCCCAGACCCGCATCGACGGCGAGGCCTCCAGGACCAGCTGCAGCCGGGCGTCGCCCCGGACGACCGCGCGGTACACCGGCAGGATCAGGCCGCCCGCGCGGGCGCTGTGCTCGGCGGTGGCCGTCTCGTCCAGCTCGGTGCGCAGGGGCGGCGCGGCGCTGCGGTAGGTCTGCAACGGCCTTAATGCGCGCTGGAGTTCGAGCGGCGCCGGCAGGGCGGGGGCGGCGGGCACTCCGACCGGCAGACCGGTGATCCGGCCACCGGACCGGCCCTGGCCCGCGCCCGGCTGCGGCACCGGGTACAGGGGCGCGCGGCGGTCGGCTCCGGCGCCCTCGGGCCCGGCGGGCCGCGACCGGGCCGCCCGCTCGGCGGCGTCCGGGTCCGCGGTGTCCCGGTCCGGGCCCTTCGGTGGGACGCCGGGCCCCTGGTGCGGGCCTCCGGCCGGCCCCGGGCTCGGCATTTCCCACTCGGGCACGGCCGCGGGACGCGCCCAGCGGGCCAGCCAGAGGGCGTCGCAGAGCCCCTCGGTGTCCGGATCCAGCCCGATCTCCCGCAGACGGCGGACGAGTTCGGTGAGCGAAGCATCGTCGCCGGGAGCCTGGGTGGCGGGCGCCTCGGTGGCGGGCGCCTGGGTGGCGGGTGTTTCGGTTGCGGGAGCCTGGGTGCCGGGTGCATCGGTGGCGGGCGCCTCGGTCCCGGACGCCTCGGTGCCGGGGAGATCAGGCGCCTCGGTGCCGGGGAGACCGGGCGCCTCGGTGCCGGGGAGACCGGGCGCCTCGGTGCCGGGGAGACCGGGCGCCTCCGGGGCGCCCGGGGCGGCGGGGCCGGGCGCCGGAGATGCGGGGGGCGCCGGCCCGTCGGGGGCCGGCGGCACGGGCCCACCGGGCTCACCCGTGGCACGCGGCGGTTGCGCCTGCCCGTCGGGAGCGGGCAGGAAGGGGCCGCCCGGTGACCGCTCGGGCGGGACCGGGTCGGGGCGTGCCCCTGCGTCCGCCATCAGCGCCTCACCTCGGGCGGTCGAGTCGCTGGATGAGCAGGTCGGCCAGACGGTCGCGGCTGGGCGGGGCGGCCGCGTCGGTGAGGAAGATGGCGTTGAGCAGTTGGTCGGCGGCGAGCAGTTCGCTGCGGGAGCGCTCCAGGAACCGGTTGACCAGGTCGTCGCCGGCGCGGGCCGCCTCGTCGCCGAGGTGGGCGCGGACGAAGGTGGCGAGGCGGTTGTGGTCGGGCCGGTCCAGTTCGAGGTGGATGCAGCGGCGCATCAGGGGCGCCGGGAAGTCCCGCTCGCCGTTGCTGGTCAGCACCACGAACGGGAACGCCCGGCAGCGCACCCGGCCGTCCCGGACCCGGACCTTCCTGCCGTCGGCGGTGAGCACCTCGGCCTCGCCGTCGGGCAGCCGGTCGGCGATCCGCTGGAGTTCGGGTATCTCGAACTCCCCCTCCTCCAGGACGTTCAGGAGGTCGTTGGGCAGGTCGATGTCGCTCTTGTCCAGCTCGTCGATCAGCAGCACGCGCGGGGTGTCCGACGGCAGCAGGGCCGTGCCGAGCGGGCCGAGCCGGATGTAGCTGCCGATCGCCTCCACCGCGCCCGGGGTCCCGCCGGCGTCTGCCCTGTCCCCGGTCTCGTCCGGGCGGGAGGTGTCGCCGCCCTGCGCCGCGATCTGGACGTCCTGCAGGCGCGCGATGGCGTCGTAGTGGTAGAGGCCGTCCTGGAGTGCCGAGCGGCTGACGATGGACCAGCGCAGGACGTCGCCGAGGCCCAGTTCGTACGCAACCGAGTGGGCGAGGGTGCTCTTGCCCGCGCCGGGACTGCCGGTGACCAGGAGCGGACGCCGCAGGTACAGCGCCGCGTTGATCATCTCCAGCTCCTCGGCGCCGGGGCGGTGCAGTTCGGCCAGATGCCGGTGGGCGCCGAGCCTTCGGCCCTGGGAGCCGTCGCCGCCGTCCGCCGCGTCCCGGCCCGAGAAGTCGCGCCAGGGCGGCGGCGGGGGAAGCCGGTTCATTCCGTCGTGGGGTTCGCCGGCGCCTCGGTAGATGAGCCACTCACTGGATTCGGTCATGTCCGGTCCTCGTCGTCACTCGTCCGTCCCCACGGCAGCCGTCGAATCTGCCTCACGTTATCGACCTTCAGGAAACCTGGTAAGTGCCGGAGGCGCACAGGGCGCGCCGGTTCACGGCGCCTCCAGCAGGTCGCCGGAACCGGGCAGGGGTTGGTGCGGATCGTCGTACAACAGCGCTATTCCGTCGGCCCAGAACGCCTCGGTGAGCCCCGCGCGGACCTGTCCGCGCAGTCCGTGCACCAGTTCGGGCAGCGCCCCGGCGCCGTCGCCGTCGTCCACGGTCACCTTGGCGCCGCGGTGGAACTCCCCGCACACGGAGTCGGGTTGGCGCCTCGACCGGCGCCACAGCACCACGCCGTACCCGGCGCGGGCGAGCCGGCCGAGCGCGGTGGCGTCGTCCTCGTAGCGCTGGTCTCCCTGGCGGCACAGCACCGGGACGGTCCGGGGCGCGAGGCCGCGCAGCGCCGTCGCCTCGGGGACGGGCCTGCGGACCCCGTCGTCGCAGTCCAGCACCTCGGCCTGGGCGTGCTGCGCATGCACCCGGTGCCAGCGGTCACGGCGCTCGAACTCCTCGTCGGAGGAGGGGGACCGGTGGCCGTCCGGGTCGGTGTGCCGCCCGCCGGAGGCGCCGTACCCGTCGTCGTCCTCCGCGGGCAACTGGTCGCGGTCGCCGCAGCGGACCACCACCGGGCGTTCGGCGCCCAGCGGGGCGGCGCCGGGGCGCGGGCGCCACTCGTCCACGGCCATGCCGAGCAGCAGGTGCGGCAGTGCCACCTGCAGCGTGACCGGCCGTCCCGGCTCGTCGCAGCGCCGGAAGGCCTCGGCGAGGGGGCCGGCGAGATACGCGCCGAGCCCGTCCAGCGGGACGCGCTGCCCCTCGTACAGCCGGGTCGCCTCGCCGTCCGGCCGGGCCACCGAGATCGACCAGTCGCAGCGGTCGGGTTCCCAGCCCCTGCGCACCACTTCCAGCAGCACGGACCGCTCGCGCGCGAGATCGCGCGGATGCGCACGGGCCCGCTCGACGGGTGCGCCGACGGTGAGCCGGTCGGCGGACGCGCGGCCGTGCCGGCCGCGCTGCCGGTCGCCGAGGTGTTCCTCCCGCCGGCGGGCGATGTCCCGGCGGTACCCGCTGTCGAGGGCCGTCGCGGCCTGCTTGATCCAGTCCCACAGGGCCTGTTCGGCGGCGAGGACGCTGGGCGTCGGCGGCCGCTCGGCGATCAGCACCCGCATCGCGTAGTCGAGGACGAGTCGCAGCGCGCCGTCCTGCCGGGCGGTCTCGTACAGCACGCCGAGGCCGTCCCGCCAGCCGCGCGGGGCCGGGGACAGGGGCGGCAGGCGGAAGTTCGGCAGCGAGTCGAGGAGGTCGAGCAGGCCGCGGGTGCTGACCGGGGGCGGCAGATCGGCCAGCCGCCCGAGCAGTTCGCCGCGCTCGTCGGGGCTCAGGGTCCGGCCCGGCCGGGCCCGCAACTCGCTCTGGAGATCGGACCAGGTCGGACGGCGGGAGTCGGCGGGCTGCTGCCGGTCGCGGTGATACCGGTCGTGGGCGTGGAAGACGGCCTGGTAGAGGTCGTGGGGGTGGGTGTGGGGATCGTGCGGGCGGCCGGGGTCGGGGTGCCGGGCGGGCGCGGTGTCCGGTGGCACCTGGAGCATCCGCAGCCGCTCGATGCCGATCGACGTGCCGCCCGTGCCGTGGTCTGCGCGGGACTTCAGGACACCGACCACCTCGCCGCGCACCGGGTCGATCACCGGTCCGCCGGAGACCCCGGGCGGCAGGTCGTTCTCGCCGAGGCGCATCTGGGCGCCGGTGGACCAGCCGCCGATCGTGCCGCGCACGGTGAGGAATCCGTCGAGGATCTCCGGACGGCCCTGGTAGGAGGTCCAGCCGGCGTAGAAGACGCGGCCCTCGGCGAAGTGCGGCGCCGGGCGTTCGGACACGAAGACGCAGTCGTGGTCCACCGGCTCGCGCAGCCGGACGAGCGCCAGGTCGGGAGCGGGCCAGCCGCCCCGCACGGGACCGTCGAGGTGGTCCGGGAGGGTCGCCGCGACCTGGCCGGGCACCGCGCGGGGCTCCTCGTAGGGACCGGCTTGATAGACCACCGCCACCTCGCCCCCTTCCCCGCCGTGGATCACATGGGCGCAGGTCAGCACCCAGTTCGGTGCGATGAAGAAGCCACTGCCGAGGAACGCCCCGGACTCCTCCGGGGCATACCCGACACCTGTGCGATGGATGCGTACGGTGGCCGCCATCACGAGTTCACGCAGCGCGTGGTGGGCCGGATCCCAGCCGCCGGATGCGCCCCCGTCGTGCCGTTCCGTCATTCCGCGCTCCCGGCCCCGGCTCCCTGGGCGCCCCCGTGCACCGAGGCGCCGCCGGACGCGCCGGAGCCTTCGGGGGTGCCCGGAACGCCGGGATCGGGCGGGCCGCCGCCCTTCCAGCTCAGGGTGACCGTGATGGCCGCCTTCGCCTCCCCGTCCGCGAGCAGCCCGACGACCTTGCCCGCCTTCGCCGTCAGCTCGATGCCGAACTCGACGCTCACCTCGTCGGGCCGCACCGCCCGCAACGGCTCGGCGAGGGACCGCGCCACTCCGCGGACCAGCGCGTTCAGACTCTCGACCGACGCCTCCACGCGCTCGGCGAATCCGGTGTCCGTGTACGACAACTCTCCCGACGGCACGGCCAGTTCATCGGCGCCCGAGATCCGCGCCCACACCGGCGTGCCGTCCGGCAGCCGCACCCGCGCTATCCGCGTAGCGTCCTGCTCCATCCCGCTCCCCCGTTCCCCCGAGCCCCGTGTGCTCCCGGCGCCGTACCGTTCGTGGTTTCCCGTCCTTCCGGGGCGGGAAGACATCGCCGCTTCCCTTCACGGGGAAGGAGTCCTTCCCCGCCGGGCCGAGCCCTACCCGTCGCCGACGGCACCCTTTGCCTTCGGCCTAGGCTGGTAGACGCCCATCACCGGGCCTTCACCCATGCAGGCAGCAGGAGAGCACCCATGTACTTCACCGACCGAGGCATCGAGGAACTGGAGAAGCGGCGCGGCGAGCAGGAAGTCACCTTCGAGTGGCTCGCGGAGCAGCTCCGCACGTTCGTCGACCTGAACCCCGACTTCGAGGTCCCGGTGGAGCGCCTGGCCACGTGGCTGGCGCGGCTGGACGACGAGGACGAGGAGTAGGACGCGGGGGGGGGCGGGCCCCCCCCCCCCCCCCCCCCCCCCCCCCCCCCCCCCCACCCCCCCCCCCCCCCCCCCCCCCCCCCCCCCCCACCCCCCCCACCACCCCCCCAACCGG
>NZ_JBIWNY010000046.1:0-38462 GCF_044767465.1 Streptomyces sp. NPDC101237
CCAACTTGCCCACAGGGCCCCACCCCCCCCCTCTGCGCTGGTTTTGGGGGGCGGCGGGCCGGGGGGCCGGGGGGGGGGCCGGCCGCGGGGGCCCCCGCCCCCGGCGGGGGCGCGGGGAACCGCGCGATCGGCCACGACGGAGCCGCGGTCGGCACACGACGGGCCGCGGCAGTTCCGACGGAGCGCCTAGTAGGCACTCCGCAGCGCCTGTTCGAGGATCACGGCGCCCTCCTCGGCCTCCGCCACCGTCAGCGACAGCGGTGGCGCGATGCGCAGGGCGCTCGTGTTGTGGCCGCCGCCCTTGCCGATCAGGAGGCCGTTCTCCCTGGCCGATTCCAGGACGGCCGACGCCGACTTGGGGTCGGCCTCGTCCGTGCCGGGCTTGACCAGTTCGACACCGATCATCAGTCCGCGGCCCCGGACCTCACGGACGCCGGGCAGCTGCGCGGCGACGGCACGCAGGCGTTCGATGAGGAGTCCGCCGACCCGGCGCGCGTTGCCCTGGAGGTCGTGGTCCAGGAGGTACGCTAGGTTGGCGAGCCCGGCCGCCATGGTGATCTGGGTGCCGCCGAACGTCGAGATGCTGTGGGAGTCCAGGCAGTTCATGATCTCGGAGCGGGCGATCACCCCGCCGATGGACATGCCGTTGCCGATGCCCTTGGCGAAGGTGACGATGTCCGGCGGACCGCTCTGGCCGTGCGCCTGCCAGCCCCAGAAGTGCTCGCCGGTGCGGCCCCAGCCGGTCTGCACCTCGTCGGCGATCCAGAGGATGCCCTGTTCCTGAAGGACCTTGCGGAAGGCCGCGTACAGACCGTCGGGCGGCGAGGTGAAGCCGCCGACGCCCTGGATGGGTTCGGCGATCAGCGCGGCCGGCGGGCGGGTGTGGCCGAGGAGGTCGCGCAGGTCCTCGACGCAGGCCGCGATGAAGTCACGGTCGTTCAGTTCGGCGTACGGGCCGCGGGTGCGGACGCCGCCGTGCACGTACAGCGTCTGCAGCGGTGAGAGGGCGGTCGGCGACCAGCCCTTGTTGCCGGTGATGCCGACGGCGCTGAAGGAGCGGCCATGGTAGCTGTTGCGCATCGCGAGGACCGTGCTGGTCCGGCGGTAGGCCGTCGCGAGCAGCAGGGCGGTGTCGTTGGCCTCGGTGCCGGAGGTGGTGAAGAACACCCGGGCGTCCGGGATTCCGCTCAGGTGGGCGACCCGCTCGGCCAGTTCGACCATCGGCCGGTTGAGGTAGAGCGTGGAGGAGTGGATGATCCGCCCGGCCTGCTCGCTCACCGCCTTGGTGACCTCGGGAAGGGCGTGCGCGGTCATCGTGGTGAGGATGCCGCCGAAGAAGTCGAGGTAGCGGTTGCCGTCGGCGTCCCAGACGTGCCGGCCCTCGCCGTGCGTGATCTCCAGCGGCTCGTCGTAGTAGAGGGCCAGCCAGTCGGGCAGGACCCGGCGGTGGCGGGCGTAGAGGTCGTTCACGGCTGTACCAGCCCTTCGTAGGCGTCGGGACGGCGGTCACGGTAGAAGGCCCACTGCTGCCGTACCTCGTCGATCAGAGCGAAGTCGAGGTCCCGGACGACGAGTTCCTCGTCCTTGTCGCTGGCGACCTCCCCCACGAACTGCCCGCGCGGGTCGACGAAGTAGCTCGTGCCGTAGAAGTCGTTCTCCCCGTACTCCTCCCGGCCCACCCGGTTGATGGCGGCGACGAAGTACTCGTTGGCGACGGCGGCCGCGGGCTGTTCCAGCTGCCAGAGATAGGCCGAGAGACCGCGCGAGGTGGCCGACGGGTTGTAGACCAGCTGTGCGCCGTTCAGGCCGAGTTGCCGCCAGCCCTCCGGGAAGTGCCGGTCGTAGCAGATGTACACGCCGACCTTGCCGACGGCGGTGTCGAAGACCGGCCAGCCCGCGTTCCCGGGTTTGAAGTAGTACTTCTCCCAGAAGCCCTTGACCTGGGGGATGTGGTGCTTGCGGTACTTGCCGAGGACGCTGCCGTCCGCGTCGATCACGACGGCGGTGTTGTAGTAGAAGCCGGACTGCTCGACCTCGAAGACCGGGACGACGACCACCATGCCGGTCTCGCGGGCCAGTTCCCGCATCCGGCGGACCGTGGGGCCGTCCGGGACCGGCTCGGCCCAGCGGTAGTGCTCGGGTTCCTGGACCTGGCAGAAGTAGGGGGCGTTGAAGACTTCCTGGAATCCGATGATCTTCGCGCCCCGGCGGGCCGCCTCGCGGGCGAACTCCTCGTGTTTCGCCACCATGGACTCGGTGTCGCCGGTCCAGGTGGCCTGGACCAGAGCGGCGCGTACGACGTTGGCCATGAGCTGCTCCTTCTACGCCCGTAGAGGGTCGAAAGTAAGCGTCCTCGGAGTCCTTGCCAAGACCATCGTCGTCAAGCCGCCGAGTCGATCTCGTTTCCTACCTGGCTGGCGGATGGGGGACCGTTGCGCGGGCGCCGTCCCCCGCGCCCCTCACGAGGCCAGGCCCGCCACCCTGAGCGCGTGGAGCAGGTCCCGGCGGCGCTGGTCGGAGATCCGCTCGGCCGAGCGGAGCAGCAGCGGCACCAGGCGCGGGGGATCCGGTTCCGCGCTGTGCGCCGCCTCCTCAGGCGGGCGGACCTGGACGTAGCTGTCCAGCAGGGCGTCGACCTGGCGGTGGCGGCCCGCCGCGTCCAGGGCGAGGACGGCCTCGCCGATCTCGCAGGCGGGGCGGACCACACCCTGGCGCAGGACCTGCCGGCCGTCGGCGGTGCGGCCCGCCGCGGTCAGCGCGTCGGCGGCGGCCACCAGCCGGGCGGCCGGCAGCGAGGCCGTCTCCCACAGCAGCGTGGTCCAGTCGGCGCCGAGCCCGGCGCGGTGCAGGGCGTCCGCGAGCAGCGGGAAGCGGGGGGCGGGCCAGTGCGCGGCCTCGGCCAGGAGCGCGTGTGCCTCTCCGGTGCGGCCCTCGGCCCGCAGCCGTTCGAGCCGTGCCACGGCCTCGGCCACGGCCCGCCCGGCCGCCTCGTCGGCCGCCTCCGGCACCGGCTCGGGCCCGGCGGGCGCCTCGGCGGCTCCGGCGAACCGGGCTCCGCGCGGCGCGCGCCGGCCGGCCGGTGCCGCCGGGACGGCCTCCGCCCGCGGCCCCGGCAGCGGGCCGGACACGGTCCCGTCCTCCACCAGCCCCGCGAACCGAGCACTGCCCCGCCGCCGCTTCCGCCACTTGCCGGTGCCCTGGACCGGGCCTTCGGCCGCTTCTTCGCCGGGCGGGGTCCCGTCCGGGGCGGGGTGGACAACGAGTGCCGGGGCGGGCTGGTCGGGGAGTGTCGGGGTGGCCCGAGTGAGGGCCGGGGTGGTGTGGGCGGGGTCCGGGGCAGCCCGAGTGGCGCCCGGGGCGGCCTGGGCAGGTACCGAAAGGGCCTGGGCAGGGGCTGAGAAGTCATGATCAGGTCCCGGGACGGCCTGGGAAGGGGCCGAGAAGTCGCGATCAGGTCCCGGGACGGCCTGGGCGGGTCCCGAGTCGGCGGAGGCGGCAGGCGCCGGAACGGCGCGGGCGGCTGCCGCATCGGCGTAGGCGGGTGCCGTGTCGGCGTAGGCGGCCGGGCCTGAGTCGGCGAAGGCTGGCGGTCCCGGGACGGCCTGAGCGGGTTCCGGGGCAACGAAAGCGGCGGGACCCGAGTCGCCGTACGCGGTTGATCCCAAGTCGCTGTAAGCGGCCGGGCCCAAGTCGGCGTAATCGGCCGGGCCCGAGTCGGCGAAGGCGGACGGGCCCGAGGTGCCGAAGGCGGCCGGTGCCGGGACGGCGTGGGCGGCCGGCGTGGGGTCACCGGCCGGGGCCGGGGGCGGTGGGTGCGCTTCGGTCCGTCGTTCCCATCGTGCGATCCGGTCCCGGAGTTCGGCGCACCGGGACAGGGCCCGTTCGTGGTCGTCGCGGGCCCAGGCGAGGTCGACGCCGAGGGAGTCGGCCTCCGCGCGGGAGCGCGCGGCGCCGTGGGCACGGACGAGCTGGGCAACGCGGTCGGCCGTGTAGCGCTGTTCGCGGAGCATGGCGTCCAGGCGGTCGCCCAGGTCCTCCCGCGCGCCCGGCCGGGCGTCGCACGCGGCGAGCGCGTCGGCGTGCAGCCGCCGGGTCCGCTCGGCGGTGCGGGCGGCGGTCTCGGGGCCGTAGGCGGTCGCGAAGTCCTGGAGGAGCGCCGCCACGACATCCCAGGGCGGCACCTCCACACCGTCGAGGCACGCCCGCATGCCGTCGGGGTCGCGCTGCCAGAACACCGCGCACCAGCCGCCGTCCCGGTCCAGCCGGGCCAGCAGGCCGTCCAGATGGTTCGCGAACTCCCGTACCCGGCCCGGGAGCTGGTCCACAGTCATCGCCCACTCCCGCCCGACCGGAACACTCCGGCTACGTAGGCAACACCAGGTGTGTTACAGCGCGGCTACGGGGAGTTTTCGGCGGGCGCGCGGCGCGCTCACCGCGGGATCCCGGCCAAGGGGTGTCACACCGGGACGAGGAGGCAGCGCACCACCAGTTCGTCCATCGACAGGCCGAGCGCGCGGGCCAGCGCGGCGACGGTGAAGAAGGCCGGGGTCGGGGCCCGGCCGGTCTCGATCTTGCGGAGTGTCTCGGCCGAGATGCCGGCCTCGGCCGCCACCTCGGTCATGCTGCGGTCGCCGCGCGCCGCGCGCAGCAGCTGCCCGAGCCGCTCGCCGCGTTCGCGCTCTTCCGGAGTGAGTGGGGTGCGCACCATGCCGTCATTCTAAGGCGTGATTCTTAGCCGGTCTAGAAAGCCGGTATAGTAATTGGCATGGTGGAACTCAAGACAGACGTATCGATCGAGGCGATGTACGCGGCCGGCCAGGTCCTCGGGCAGGCCCTGACGGCCGTACGGGAGGCCGCCGGCGTCGGCGTCTCCCTGCTGGACCTGGACGAGGTGGCGCGGGACGTGCTGAAGGCCGCGGGGGCCACCTCCCCCTTCCTCGGCTACCGGCCCTCCTTCGCGGCGACCCCGTTTCCGGCCGTCATCTGCGCCTCGGTCAACGACGCGATCGTGCACGGCATCCCGACCTCCTACCGGCTGCGCGACGGCGACCTGGTCTCCATCGACTGCGGCGCCGAACTCGACGGCTGGGTCGGCGACTCGGCGATCAGCTTCACGGTCGGCCGGGCCCGCCCGGCCGACGTGCGCCTCGTCGAGACGGCCGAGCGGGCGCTGGCGGCCGGCATCGCGGCGGCGGTCGTCGGCAACCGTATCGGCGACATCGCGCACGCGGTCGGCACGGTCTGCCGCGAGGCCGGCTACGGCATCCCCCAGGGCTTCGGCGGGCACGGCGTGGGCCGCCGCATGCACGAGGACCCGGAGGTGCCCAACGAGGGCCGCCCCGGTCGCGGCCTCCCGCTCCGGCACGGCATGGCGCTCGCGATCGAGCCGATGCTGATCGGCAGCGGCCGGGACGGCTACCACGAGGCGCCCGACGGCTGGACGCTGCGCACGAACGACGGTTCCCGCGCCGCCCACGTCGAGCACACGGTGGCGGTCACCGACGCCGGTCCGCGGATCCTCACGGAGCGCGCCCCGCGGCACTGACCCGCCTCCCGCCTGCGGTTTCGTACGCGCCGAAGGGGACGCTCCGGGCCCCGCGGGCCAGCCGGCGCGTGCTGGACATGCCCCCCTCGGGCAGGCGTGCGAAGGTGGTGTGACCGGGCTGCGGGGGCACCCGCGTGGACCGGCACCTCGACCAGCGAGCGCGTCCCGCCAGGCGCCGGGACGCCGGAACGGAACGAACGCTCATGAGCAGCGGTTACCCCGGACCGAGCGACTTCGGACAGGACCCCTTCGGCGAGTTCCTCGCCCGCTTCTTCGGCGGCGGCGGGGAACGCCAGGGCCCCCGTCAGATAGACATCGGCAGGCTGCTCAGCCAGCCCGCCCGGGAACTGGTCAAGGGCGCCGCCCAGTACGCCGCCGAACACGGCAGCCGGGACCTCGACACCGAGCATCTGCTGCGCGCGGCGCTGACGGCGGAGCCGACCCGTTCCCTGCTCAGCAGGTCCGGCGCGGATCCCGACGCGCTGGCCACGGAGATCGACGGCCGTGCCGGCCCCGTCCAGCACCCGCCCGGCCAGGCTCCCCCGCCCACCTCGCTGTCCCTGACGCCGGCCGTCAAGCGCGCCCTGCTGGACGCGCACGACCTGGCGCGGGCCGGCGGCGCCGGTTACATCGGCCCCGAACACGTGCTGGGCGCGCTCGCCGCCAACCCGGACTCGGCCGCCGGGCACATCCTGAACGCGGCCCGGTTCGCCGCCGGCCTGCCGGCGGACGTCCCGGACACCGACCGCGTCCTCACCGGCCCGGACAACCGCCGCCGCACCGGCACGCCCACGCTGGACAAGTACGGCCGCGACCTGACCGAACTCGCCGGAGAGGGCCGCATCGACCCGGTCATCGGCCGTGACGACGAGATCGAGCAGACCATCGAGGTGCTCTCCCGGCGCGGCAAGAACAACCCGGTGCTGATCGGTGACGCCGGGGTCGGCAAGACCGCGATCGTCGAGGGGCTGGCCCAGCGGATCGCCGACGCGGACGTGCCGGACATCCTCTCCGGACGCCGGGTGATCGCCCTCGACATGTCCGCCGTGGTGGCGGGCACCCGGTTCCGCGGCGACTTCGAGGAGCGCCTCACCACGATCGTGAACGAGATCCGCGCCCACTCCGACCAGCTGATCGTCTTCATCGACGAGCTGCACACCGTGGTCGGCGCCGGAGGCGGCGGCGAGAGCGGCTCGATGGACGCGGGCAACATCCTCAAGCCCGCGCTGGCCCGCGGGGAGCTGCACATCGTGGGCGCGACCACGCTGGAGGAGTTCCGCAAGATCGAGAAGGACGCGGCGCTGGCCCGCCGGTTCCAGCCGATCCTGGTCCCCGAGCCGACCGTCCCGGACACCATCGAGATCCTGCGCGGCCTGCGCGACCGCTACGAGGCCCACCACCAGGTCCGCTACACCGACGAGGCACTGGTCGCGGCCGTGGAGCTGTCCGACCGCTACCTCACCGAGCGCCGACTCCCCGACAAGGCGATCGACCTGATCGACCAGGCCGGTGCCCGCGTCCGTCTCGGCTCCCGCGCCAAGGGCAGCGACGTGCGGGCCATGGAACGCGAGATCGAGCAGCTGACGCGGGACAAGGACCAGGCGGTCGCCGACGAGAGCTACGAACACGCCACCCAGCTCCGCGACCGCGTCGGCGAGTTGAAGCGGCGGATCGCCGAACTCTCCGGCGAGGACGAGGCCGACGAGGGGATGAACCTGGAGGTGACGGCCGAGGCGATCGCCGAGGTGGTCTCCCGCCAGACCGGCATCCCGGTCAGCAGCCTCACCCAGGAGGAGAAGGAACGGCTGCTCGGTCTGGAGTCCCACCTGCACCAGCGGGTCATCGGCCAGAACGAGGCGGTCGCGGCCGTCGCCGAGGCGGTGCTGCGCTCCCGCGCCGGGCTCGCCAGCCCGGACCGTCCGATCGGCAGCTTCCTCTTCCTCGGCCCGACCGGCGTCGGCAAGACCGAACTGGCCCGCGCGCTCGCCGAGGTGCTGTTCGGCAGCGAGGACCGGATGGTGCGCCTGGACATGAGCGAGTACCAGGAACGCCACACCGTCTCCCGCCTGGTCGGCGCCCCGCCCGGGTACGTGGGCCACGAGGAGGCGGGCCAGCTGACCGAGGTGGTACGCCGCCACCCCTACTCGCTGCTGCTCCTCGACGAGGTGGAGAAGGCCCACCCGGACGTCTTCAACATCCTGCTCCAGGTCCTGGACGACGGGCGCCTGACCGACTCACAGGGCCGCACGGTGGACTTCACCAACACGGTCATCGTGATGACGAGCAACCTGGGCTCGGACGTGATCATCCGGCGCGGCGCCGGCATCGGCTTCGGGCCCGGCGATGAGGAGGCGACGGAGGAGGCGCGCCGCGAACAGGTCCTGCGCCCGCTCCGCGAGCACTTCCGCCCGGAGTTCCTGAACCGCATCGACGAGATCGTGGTCTTCCGCCAGCTCAGCAGCGACCAGCTGCACCAGATCACCGAGCTGCTGCTGGAGCACACCCGGCGCATGCTGCGCGCGCAGGGCATCACCGCGCGCTTCACGGACGCGGCGGTCGACTGGCTCGCCGAGCACGGCTACCGGCCGGAGTACGGCGCGCGGCCGCTGCGGCGGACCATCCAGCGGGAGGTCGACAACCAGTTGTCGCGGCTGCTGCTTGACGGCACCGTCACGGAGGGCGGCGAGGTGACGGTGGACGTCCGGGACGGAGCGCTGGAGTTCCGGTCGGGCGAGGTGGCCCGCTGACAGGACGAACGGAGCGCTGACATCCCGGTCGCACGGTTCCCCGCCAGAGGCGCGGGGAACCGTGCGACCGGCCTACGCGCACACCCGCGGTCGACGCCTCACGGCCGCGGTCGGCGCCTCACGGCGCGGGATGGACCACCTGGGCCGACCCGCCGCCGCGCCGTACCGTCTCGGCCGCCGCCAGCCACTTTCCGCCCGGCAGCCGCTGCACGCCCGTGGCCGCCCCGATCTCGGGGTTCAGCGAGAACGCGTGGCCGATCGCCTCCAGCTTGCCGCGCAGCACGGGGTCGTTGTAGAGCGCGGGCTCCAACTCCGTGGTGGCGGCGTTGCGCTGCGACGCCCGGGGCGCGGCGATCGCGTCGACCAGCGGCAGACGACGGTCGAGGAACTCGGTCAGCACCTGGAGCACGGTGGTGATGATGGTCGCCCCGCCGGGTGAACCGACCGCCACCACGGGCCTGTCGGCCTTGTCGAGCACGATCGTCGGCGAGATCGAGGACCGCGGCCGCTTCCCGGGCCCCGGCAGGTTCGGGTCGTGGACCGCCGGGTTCGCCGGGGCGAAGGAGAAGTCGGTCAGCTCGTTGTTGAGCAGGAATCCGCGTCCGGGGACGGTGATCGCGCTGCCGCCGGTCTGTTCGATGGTCAGCGTGTAGGAGACGACGTTCCCCCACTTGTCGGCGACCGTGAGGTGGGTGGTGTTCTCGCCCTCGTAGGTGGTCGGCGCCGCCGTGCCGGTCGATCCCGGGCGGTTCGGGTCGCCGGGCGCGACCGGGCTGGTCAGCACGGAGTCGTCGTGGATCAGCGCGGCCCGCTCGTCGGCGTACCGCTGCGACAGCAGGCCCTTGGTCGGCACGTCCTCGAACGCGGGGTCGCCGACCCACCGTCCGCGGTCCGCGAACGAGATCCGGCTCGCCTCGATGAAGTGGTGCAGGTACTGGACCTCGTCGGCCTTCGAGAGGTCGGTGTTCTCCAGGATGTTGAGGGCTTCCCCGACCGTCGTCCCGCCGGACGAGGAGGGCGCGATCGAGTACACCTTCAGCCCGCGGTACGACGTCTCGGTGGGCGCCTGCGTCTTGGCGCGGTAGGCGGCCAGGTCCTTCGCCGACAGCTTGCCCGGACGGGCCTTCCAGCCCGAACCGGGGTCCACCGGCGGCTTGTCGACCGTCGCCACGATGTCCTTGCCGAGGTCTCCGTGGTAGATCGCGCCGACCCCCTCGCGTCCCAGCTCCCGGTAGGTCGCGGCCAGGTCGGGGTTCTTGAAGGTGGAGCCGACCGCGGGCAGCCGGCCGCCCGGCAGGAACAGCTTCGCGGTGTCGGGGAAGTACCGGAACCGGGTCTCGTTGGACGCGGTCTGCGACCGGAAGGTGTCGTCGACGACGAAGCCGTCGCGCGCGATCCGCTCGGCGGGCGCGAGCACCGTCCTGAGCCGTTCGGTCCCCCACCGGTCGAGCGCGGTCTGCCAGGTGGCCGGAGTGCCCGGGGTGCCGACGCTGAGTCCGCTGCTGACGGCGTCCGCGAAGGCGAGCGGCTTGCCGTTCTCCGTGAAAAGGCCGGAGCCTGCGGTCAACGGCGCGGTCTCGCGGCCGTCGATCGTGTGCACCTTGCGGGACTTGGCGTCGTAGTAGACGAAGTAGCCGCCGCCGCCGACACCGGCGGAGTAGGGCTCGGTGACCCCGAGCGCGGCGGCGGTCGCGACGGCCGCGTCGACCGCGTTGCCACCCTTGCGGAGCACCTCGATGCCGGCGGCGGTGGCGTCCGCGTCGACGCTGGAGACGGCTCCGCCGTACCCGACGGCCACCGGCGATTTCGCGGCGGGCGCGCGGCCCGCGGCGGGAGGCGCCGCCGCCCCCAACGACACCACGACGGCCGAGACCGCCAGGACGGTCAGTTTCCGCGTGACAGGGCGACGCATCCGCACCTCCAGTTCCGGAACGTCCGCGCAGCGTATCGGCGGGGCCCCGGCCCCGACAGCCACATTCAGGGCACTGTCATATGACCGCCACACTTCGAACACGGGTACGTTCCGGCCATCCGCGACCGCTGGCATGCGCGCCCATGAATGACGACCTGCGCAACATTATCCTTGGCGTCGTGGCCGCCGGCATCAGCGCGGCGGTCGGCTGGCTGGCCCGCACCGCCCTGTCGCGGCGCGCCCTGCGCCGCAGGCAGGCCTTTTTCGGGCTCCCGGAGAACTCCGAGTCGCTGCTGGTCGTCAACCGCGATCCGGCCACCTCCGAACCGGCCGTGCACCGCTTCGACGTGTACGCGCTCCTGGAGCTGGCCTCGCTGATCAAGGACTGCGTAGTCGACGCCGTACTTCGACGCCAACTCCTTGTAGCGGGCACCCGAGACAGCCTTCTCCAGGAACGCCTCGACCATCACACGGCGGTCGATCGTAGAGCGTGAACCGCCCATCAGCGATGCGATCCGCTTCCACGCCTCGTCCGTTAGGACGGGGACATCTCGACCGGCGGCCACGAACCATTTCCTTGTCGCGCAGGCCACACCCTTACGCCTTGGAGCGCAGCGGATGACTTCCGCTCGAGCTGGTGAGGAAAGACTGTGCGTGATCTCCGGCGGCCGGGCTGACACCACCCGGGAGCGGCATGCTCGGTACATCCATGCGCCGTCGACCTGGACGCTTTTGCCACCTTTATGAGGTACGGGGGTTGGCGTAAAGGTGACTTGACGCCTGGTGGACAGGGCAGACTGCTGACCTCGGCGCTTGACGGCACCACGCTGTCCTCCCATGAGAGACATGAACACCAGGTGGCGCCGTGGGATCCGCCCTCCCCGGCCTAGGCCCCGGCATACGGTGGCAGCCGCCGCCCTCGTGGCGCTCGTGGCCGGACTGACCGCCGCCCCCGGCGCCGCTCAGGACCTCGGTCCGGGCACCGGGCGAACAGAAGCCGCCGCGCAGACCGGAGCGGCCCCGTCGCCGATCATCTCCCGGCATCAGCTCACACTGATCACCGGCGACCGCGTCAGTCTGGAGACGGACACGTCGGGCAAGCAGAGCGTGTCGGTCGAGCCCGCCAAGGGCCGCGAACGAATCGCGTTCATCAAGCGCCAGTCCGGTCGCGACTGGACGGTCATACCCGCCGACACGCTCCCGCTGCTCGCGACGGGCCGCCTCGACAAGGCGCTGTTCAACGTCTCCGCCCTGGTCCGGGGCAAGTACGCGCAGCGCCCGAGCCTGCCGCTGATCGTCGAGTACGCCGGTGACGCGGGCACCGCCCGGCGACAGCTGACCGCCGCCGGTGCCGACGCCGTCCGCCCCATCGGGGGAACCCCCTTCGCTACCCTCGGCGAGCACCGCGCGGACGCCGCCGGGTTCTGGAAGGGCATCGCCCCCGGCCGGGCGGACGCCACGTCCTTCGGAGCGGGTGTGCGCCGGGTCTGGCTGGACGGCCACTCCAGGATCCAGCTCGACAGCACGGTGCCACGTATCGGCGCCCCGCACGCCTGGGAGAAGGGCTACACCGGCACCGGCGTCAAGGTCGCCGTGCTCGACACCGGTTACGACCCCCAGCACCCGGACCTCAAGGGCCTCGTCACCGAGTCCGCGAACTTCACCACCGAGCCGAACACCGACGACCTGAACGGCCACGGCACCCACGTGACCTCCACGATCGCCGGTTCCGGTGCGGCCTCGGACGGCAAGTACAAGGGTGTGGCACCCGGCGTCCAGATCCTGTCCGGCAAGGTGTGCACCGCGGACGGCAACTGCGACAACTCGAACATCGTCGAGGGCTTGGCCTGGGCCGCCCAGCACGGCGCCAGGGTGATCAACCTCAGCCTGGGCGACACGGACACGCCGGAGACCGACGCCGTCGAGGCCATGGTCGACACCGTCTCCCGCGACTACGGCACGCTGGTCGTGGCCGCGGCCGGCAACAGCGGACCCGGCAAGGTCTCCTCACCCGCCTCCGACGACCGGGCGCTGGCCGTCGGCGCGGCCGAGGAGGACGACGACCTCGCCGCCTTCAGCTCGGTCGGCCCGCGGGTGGGCGACTCCGGCCTCAAGCCGGACATCATCGCCCCCGGCGTCAACGTCGTCGCCGCACAGGCAGGCGGCACCACCGCCGCCGACGGCTATGTCGCGATGAGCGGCACCTCCATGGCCACGCCCCACGTGAGCGGAGCCGCCGCCATCCTGTTCCAGCAGCACCCCGACTGGACGGCGGAGCAGGTCAAGCGCCAGCTGATGCAGTCGGCGACCGGCGCCAAGGAGCACGGCGCCTACTTCCAGGGCGCCGGACGCGTCGACGTCGCCCGGGCGGTCGACCAGGACGTCACCGCCGACACCACCGCACTGGACTTCGGGCAGATCCGCTGGACGGACGGCAAGCGGCCTCCGGTGACCAAGACGATCACCTACCGCAACCCGGGCGCCGCGCCGGTCACTCTCCAGCTGACGGACAACCCGAGCAGCGGCAAGAAGGACGTGCCCGCACCGGCCGGCGTGTTCCGGCTCAGCGCCGCTTCGGTCACCGTGCCCGCGCAAGGAACGGCGGATGTCACCCTCACGGCGACGCCGGAGGCCACGACCACGTACGCCGCCTACAGCGGCGTGGTCAGCGCGACCTCGGCGGACGGCCAGGTCTCGGTGCGCGTCCCGTTCGGCATGGACATCGAGCAGCCGTCCTACGACCTGCGCATCGACATGAAGAGCCGCACGGGCGCCGCCCCCGACAACGCCTACCTGCTGGTCAACTCGGCCGACGGCAAGGCGTACGACGTCGAGGCGCTCGGCAAGAGCAGCACGGTGGTGCGACTGCCGAAGGACACCTACTCGGTGAGCGGCTTCTACTTCGACGCCTCCTTCACCGAGGGCACCATCGTCGGTGTGCCGAAGGTCGTGATGAGCGCCGACCGGCAGGTGACCATCGACGCCCGGAAGGCGAAGCCCGTCACGGTGTCGGCACCGAGCTCCTCCGCGCGCATCATGTCGGCCGAGATCGGCACGATCAGCATGGCCGACCAGCTTCTCTCGGTCACCATGTACAACGCGGTCGGCACGGACCACATCGACGGCGTGTACGCGGTGCCGACGGCCCGCGACAAGAAGTCGAAGTTCACGTACCTCGTCACCAGTGTCTGGGGCGACCCGGCCGGCCCCGACGGGAATCCGTCCTCGGTCTACTACCTCACGCGACCGGTGCACGGCGCGATCCCGGCGGACCCCGCCTATCACCCCCGCAAGTCGGAGCTGGCCCGGGTGAACACCACGTTCGCCGCGACCACGCCCGGCACCACGGCCACGCGCCTCGTGTGGACGTACGTAGACGACGTCCGCTTCAGCGGACGGGCGATGGAGGGGATCCCGGTCCCGACGCGACGCGTCGACTACTTCTCGGCGGCCGACGGCCTGCGCTGGCAGACCGCCTTCGACCAGAACAGCTTCCTCGACCCGAACGCGCACGGTCAGAGCTACCTGAGCGACCTGCACGGCTACAAGGCAGGCTCCCAGGTCGAGGAGCGCTGGAACGGCGGGATCCAGGCGGTGGGCCTCTCGGACCAGATGGCCGCCTTCCGCGAGGGCGACACGATGTACCGGCCCTTCCAGTCGGCCGCCAACGGCAACCTCGACCTGGTGGCCGACACCACGGCCGGGCTGCCCAAGGTGGAGCTGCGACGCAACGGCGAGCTGGTCTCCCAGGACTGGAGCATGAGCGACGTCCCGGCCGACGCCACCCCCGCCGACTACCGTCTCACGGTCGAGCACAACCGTGACATGGCCCCCAGCTCCGTCTCCACGAGCGTGCGGGCGGAATGGCGGTTCCGGTCGCAGACCACGGCGACCCGGCAGGCGCTGCCGCTGTACGCGGTCCGCATGTCGCCGAAGCTGGACGAGTGGAACCGGGCCGAGGCCGGCCGCACGCTCGACATCCCGGTCCTGATCCAGCGGACGGCCGGCGCCCCGGTTTCGCCCGTCCGCGTCTTCACCACCGAGGTCTCCTTCGACGAGGGGAAGACCTGGCAGCCGGTGCGGATCAAGGGCTCCGGCATGGAGCGCACCGTGACCGTGGAGCAGCCGCGCCGCGCCGCGGGCGGCTCGGTCAGCCTGCGCGTCTACGTCGAGGACGCGGCGGGCAACTCCTTCAAGGAGACCGTCATCAAGGGCTACCTGCTCAAGTAGCCGCCTTCGCGGCGCAGCCGCTTTTTCGAGCAACCGCTGCGAGCAGTGCAGTCCGGCCGCAGCGGCCGGACGGTGGAGGACAGGGCCCGCCGGACACATCCGGTGGGCCCTGTTCGTGTGCGGTGCGGCGTCCGCCGTGCTCAGAGCCAGTCGCGGCGGGCCGCGTGCCAGCCCAGCTGCATACGGGTCGCGACGCCCGCCAGGCTCATCAGGCCCTGGATCCGCCGCTGGACGGTGCGCTTGCTGACCCGCAGCTGTCCGGCTATCGCCTCGTCCGTCATGCCGGCGACCATCAGGGAGAGCAGATGCCGGTCCTCCCCGACCGGCGAGGCGGCATCCGTGGTGCCGGCGCCGCCGATCTGGCCTTCCTCTGTCACCCGGAGCGGCGCACCGATCTCCCAGTGGTGTTCGAACAGGGCGATGAGCGCGTCCAGCAGGCTGCTCTCCCGCACCACCGCGGCCCGTAGTTCCCGGGGGTTGCGGGGTGTGCCCGAGGCGGCCAGCGGCAGGATGGCTGTCGAGCGGTCGGCGATCGCCATCCGCAGCGGCAGCAGAGGCACCGCCCGGGCGACCTCTCCGGCGCGCACGCCCTTGACGACGCAGTCCACCGCGTCGGGGTAGTCGAAGTACGCCTGCTCGTACAGGGCCCGGTAGAGCACGCCCCGGTCCAGGGCGTCGAACTCCTCCTGGTTGCTCTCCGGGGACATGGCCACGTACTGGGCCTTCACGAACCACATCATCTCGCGGTCGGTGCCGTGCTGGAGCTGGCGCAGATGCTGGCGCAGTGCCGCCGCGCCGGTGATGATCTCGACGGCCTCGCACGTGCTCCGGGCCCATGCGCTGCGGCGGTGTGTCTCCGCCAGTTCGTAGACGGCGGCCCGGGTCTGTTCCAGGGCGTCGAAGTGGCGCTGGAGCCGGGGCATGAGGGCCACCTGCGGCGGCACGACCGTGAACCATTCGGGACTGTCCTCGGCCGCCGACGCCAGGCCCTTGTGCTCCAGCGCGCGCAGCAGCAGCCCCGCGGTCACGACGTCGAGGTCCGAGCGGCCGGAGATGTCCTGAGCGGACGCAGTCCCGGTGGCGACCAGAAGGCGGTACACCTCGCTCTCGTCGGCCGTCAGGCCCACCGTCTCCAGCATGTCGCCGCCTTTCTCAGATCCGGGCCGCCTCCGCCCGGGTTTCCGCAGGGGAAACGCCGTCGTCCCGGCGGATGATTCCGCCAGCCCCTGTGACCGGGCACCACGACGGTTGTCGCCGGCGATCTGGTGCACCGTGGCGGGGAGGTGCCGGATCCGGGGCAGGCGGTGCGGTGACGCCCCGGCGCCAGTGCGCCGGATCCGGGCCACGATCGGCGTCGCCGTCCCGGTCGCGGTCCTCGGCTCCCCTGTCGACGCCACTTCGCACCACGACTTCCGGGTCGCCTGGTACACGGCCGCGGCGCTGAGCCTGGTCACCTCGGCGGTCGGGGCGCAGCTCGGCCGAGGGCGGGGCCAGGGCCCCGACCGGACGGGACCCGCCGCGCCGAAGGGAGCCGAAGCGACGGTGCGGGCTCTGCCGCAGGCACCGTGACCGGCCGCTGCCCGGCGCGCGAGAGCTGTTCGCCGCCCGGGACGCCGGACAGGCGAGCGAGAGCGTGCAGGGGCAGACTGTCGGGTGCGGTCATCGTGCCGATCTCCTTCGGGCTTCGACACCTCGAAGATCAGCCGGTGGGCGTTCATCTGTGCGGGCGTCATCCCGATGCCGGAGGAAACCCCGGGATCAGGTTGAACCCGTACAACCCTGGGTGGACACAACCGGTCTCCAGCGGCCTCGACGCGTGTCTTGAGATCATCCCGCCGGTCGACGCCGCAACGGGCACAGGTGGCGAGAAGGACCAGGACGCCGTTGGCCGCCCCGTCCGTGACCTGGGCCGGGGGTCACAGGCAGTCCACGAGCACTCGCTTGCCGTTCCCCGACGAGGTGGCCTCATAGACCCTCTGACACCTGGGAACGCCGCGTGGATGGGGCCGCCGGCTGCGGTCCCACCCACGCGCTGCTGTCCCGGGTGGCCTCCGGGGGTGACGTCAGCGCAGGCCGAAGGCCCGGGTGATCGTCTGCGAGACGGTGTTGCCTGCGCTGTCCCGGGCGCCGACCCGGAGGGTGACGAAGTCGGCGGACCGCGGCGCGCGCAGGTTCGTCCGCCATCCGTCGTCGCACCGGCTCAGATCGGTCCGCTGCCAGGTCGCACCGTCGTCGTACGACACCTCGACGGTCGGCTTCCCGATGGCGGTGGTGGTGCCCGGCAGGTGCGAGGCGGTCACCGTCAGACCGGCATGCCGGTCGGCACGCCCGGACCTGTCGGTGTCCACGCCGTAGTCGAGCTGGATGAGCGGCAGGGACACCGCCGCGTCGCTGCCGGTGACCACGGAGGTGAAGTCCCACTCGGTCAGCGTGTGCGTCGAGTACGGGTCGGCCCAGGTGCCGCGGTCGTTGTCGAGGACCAGCCGGTAGGGCAGGCGCTCGGCGCCGAGGCCGGGAACCTGCAGGTACTCGGCGTTGCCCCAGTCGAGCTGCTGGTCGCCCTGGTAGAGCGACATCCAGTCCTTGACGTCGAAGTTCGCGCCGGCCTCGCCGATGTGGCCGGACCCCGAGTCACCCCAGCCGGGCGCGGTGATGTACATCGTGTCGAGATAGCGCACCGGCTGGTAGCCGATCGGTCCCATGCGGGGCCGCTGGATCGGGCCGAACCAGCTGACCTTGCCGGTCTTGCCCGCCGGGTACTTCAGCGGCTCGATCGAGTGCTGCCCGGTCTCGCCTTGTATGAAGGCGTCGTCCAGCCATGTGGTGCCGGCGGTGACCCAGTCGGTGCGCTCGCCCTGGGCGGGCGCGGTGAGCTGGTTGCCGACGGCCCAGCCGCGCCAGACGTCCGGGCGGAACTCCATCGCCTTGCCCTGCCGGTAGTTCCGGAAGGAGACGTTCACCCGGCTGAGGTCTTTGGACTCCTCACGCCAGGTCGGGTCCGCCGGAACGGCGCCCGTCCAGTGGTGCACGACGTCGTAGACGTAGTCGGTCGTGGGGTGCGAGGTGACCTTCAGGGACACCGCGCCGTGCCGGAGCCGGCCGAGCAGGTCGGCACCCTGGTCGGCGTTGAGCGTCGCCACCGTCACCGGGGCCGGGCTCTCCGGGCTCCAGGGATTCTCGTCCCAGGGCTGCAGGCGGCCGACGCCGTCGTTGACGACCAGCAGCAGCCGGGCGCCGGCGGTCGCCGCGGCCTCCGCCTGGGCCTTGATCCCTGCCGTGCCGGCGCCGCGCACCACCACGGCCTTGCCGCGCACGTTCTGCCGCGCGAGTTCCTCGGCCGTGCCGTCACCGGCGAAGACCGCCGTCAGGTTCCGGGTACCGGCGGGCAGCGGCGTGGCGGCGCGCTTGACCAGCGGGTCGTTGAAGGTCGTCGACTTCGTGCTCACGGTCAGCGCAGGCTGCTCGAGGCGGAAGCGGGCGCCGGCCTCGAACTCGCCGTCGGTGACCTTCTTGTCGGTCGGGAGCGCCCAGACGCTGTCGTACGACGGGTCCGGCAGCATCGACGTCTCCACCAGGCTGTCGGTGAAGGACCGGTGGGCATCCAGGCGCGGCGCGACGGCGGTGGTCTGCTGCGGCACGCGCGCCACAATCCGGCGTGCCTTGCGGCCGTCCAGGGTGACGGTACGGTCCCGGTCCAGCTGCACGTCGTTGAAGGCGAGCAGCACCATGCCGCGCGAGTGCGGGCCTTCGGCGCCCTGCACGTCACCGGTGAGCCAGCCGCTGTAGCTGCCGACGGGCAGCCGCGCGGTGCCGGTGCCGGACGCGTCGAGGTCCAGCACCGTGAAGAGGTGCTCGGCGGTCAGGACGACCCGGCCCTCCAGTGGCTTGCCCGAACGGTCCTTGGCGACCACGGTCAGATTCTGCCGCTGGCCCTCGCGGGCCGCGCCGATCAGGGTCCGGGTGCGGACCGTCCCGGCGCTGTCCGTACCGGTGATCATGGCGCTGACCGACTGGTCGTCCGCCAGCTTGTCCAGAGCCGCGGTCAGCGTGACCGCGGCGGTGCCGTGCGCGGGCACGGTGACATGGTCCTCGGAGAGGCTGAACAACCCGGACGGGACAGTGCCGTCGACTGCCAGGCTGAGGCCGGCCGGGGCGTCGCCGACGTTGGTGTACGTCACCGTCTGGACGTCGGTCTCTCCGGGCTTCGGGGGCCACGTGTGGAAGCCGGAGTAGGCGGTCGTGGTGGCGAAGACCGTGGCGTGCACGGCCGCCAGCGCGTCGAGCCGGCCGGCGCCCGCCTGGTACGGGGTGTACGCCGGGGTTGCCTTGGCGCTGCTGACCAGCGCCTCCTTGAGCTGGGTGCCCGTCCAGTCGGGGTGCTCCGAGGCCAGGAGGGCGGCGGCACCGGTTACGTGCGGCGTCGCCATCGACGTGCCGCTCATCGTGGTGTAGTAGCCGGAGCCCCGCTTGTAGTGCGAGCGCGCCGCGACGATGTCGACGCCGGGCGCGGTGATCTCCGGCTTCAGCCCGCCGTCGCCGTCGCGCGGGCCCTGGCTGGAGAAATCGGCGAGCGTGTCGGTGGAGTCGACGGCGCCGACGGTCAGCGCGGAGTCCGCGGCACCGGGGCTGCTGATGGAGTGCGGGCCGCCGTTGCCCGCAGCGATCACGAACAACGCGCCCGTGTCGTGGCTGAGTTCGTCGACGGCCTGGCTCATCGGGTCGGTCTTGTCACCGTCGCCGCCCAGGCTCATGCTGATGATCCTGGCCTTCTGGTCGCGGGCGGCCCACTCCATACCCGCGATGATCCAGGATTCCTGGCCGCTGCCCTCGGAGTTGAGCACCTTGCCGACTGCCAGCCGGGCGCCGGAGGCGACACCCCGCTCCTTGCCGTCGGAGGCACTGCCCGTGCCGACGATGGTCGAGGCGACGTGCGTGCCGTGGCCGTTGTAGTCGGCGATGTCGTCCTCGCCGGGGACGAAGCTGGCGCTGTCGGACACCTGCCCGACCAGGTCCGGGTGTTCGGTGTCCGCGCCGCTGTCGAGCATCGCGACCTTCACGCCCTGGCCGGTGTCGCCCTCCGCCCATACCTTCTGCGCGCCGATCTGAGCGGTCGAGTCGGCCAGGTCCGCCGTTACCTTACCGTCGAGCCACACGTGGGCGACGCCGCCCGCGAAGGACGGCTTCGCGTATCGGGCCGCCGCGCTGGAACCCCCGGTGAGCGAGGACCAGAACTCCGGTGCCTGCTTGTGGTTCTGGGCGAGGGCCGCGCCCTGGATGCTGTCCAGGCGGCGGACGTCGGTCGAGCCGGCCATCTTCGTCCGGGTGCGCGCCTTGGCGGCGGCTCGGGTGTAGCGCACGATCAGCGGCAGCCGGGAGCTGTGCGCGTCGTCATAGCCCTCGGTGATCAGCCGGGTCACATTGAAGAGCTGCTTGTCGAGTTCACCGGCGCTCACGTACGGCAGGGCGGCGTCGGGGTAGACATACGTGGCGCCGTCCACGACAACGCGGTGGAAGCCGGTGGTGGCTCCGCTCGCGGCCTGGAAGGAACGCACGACGGTGCCGTCGGCGGCGGTCCCGATGGTGACCTTGTCACCCGTGATCAAGGTGACCGTGTGCGTGCCGACATCGCCGGGGGTCTGGTGTCCGGCGTCGTGGTGCGACACCTTACCGGCGGGGTACGCGGACACGGCGGCCGTCGCCGGTATGACGCCGAGTGTGAGCGCGACCGCCACGGCGAGGGCGATCGGCCCGGGCCGGGGGATGGGAACCTTGGGCAAAGAAAACTCCTGAGACGCGGCGAAGAGCGAAAGATCACTGGATCGTCTGGCCTCCCCCGCCGTCGTTCAAGGGGTCGCACATGTCGCTCTTGCGTCATGGCGCACTTGCGCCGCGAGCAGGCGGCGTCGTCGGCCACCGCGCGTCCGAGGGACAGCAGCGGACCGCCCATGAGTTCGGCGAGCACTGCTGGACTGAGTTGCAGCGCAAGGAGATTGCCTGCGCGACGGACCGAACAGGCACGCCCGGGACGAGCGCCTACGAGAGGTGTTCAACAGGGCGAACGTGCCTGATGGGGCCTGACCCACCGGGATCTGAATCCGGGTCTGCTGCAGGTTCGGGTGACAGGTTCGGTCACGCGGCCTGGAGGGCCGGTGTGGTGGTGACGGTCTCGAATTCGACGGGTGTCAGCCGGCCGAGTGCGGCTTGTCTGCGGCGGCGGTGACAGGTCCGCTCGGTCCAGGTCACGATCGCGATCCGCAGCTCATCACGGGTCCTCCGGTTCCGGCGGTCGAGGACGCGAGCCGCGATCGCTGTGCGGGATGCACCCCTCGACGTCTTCACGCCGGGCCACGGCGTTGTCCAGGGCGGTCACGGCCCGCCGAACTGCTGCTGCCCGAGGCCGACGACCGGTCCCGTCGCCGTTCGGAGCGGCGGATCAAGGCGGCAGGCTTCCCGCAGCAGAAGTCGCTTCGAGCGTTCGACTTCGACGCGAACCCCAACATCGACGCGGCCACCATCCACACCCTGGCCAGCTGCGCGTGGATCAAGAGGAGCCAGCCGCTCTGCCTGATCGGCGACTCCGGCACCGGCAAGTCCCACATGTTCGTCGCCCTGGGCACCGAAGCCGCCATGAAGGGCTACCGCGTCCGCTACACGCTCGCCACCAAGCCGGTGAACGAGCTGGTCGAAGCCGCCGGCGCGAAGCAGCTGAACAAAACCATCGCCCGCTACGGCCGCGTCGACCTTTTCTGCATCGACGAACTCGGCTACATGGAACTCGACCGCCACGGCGCCGAACTGCTGTTCCAGGTTCTGACCGAGCGGGAGGAGAAGAACAGCGTGGCCATCGCCTCGCACGAGTCGTTCGGAGGCTGGACCAAGACGTTCACAGACCCCCCGCCTTTGCGCGGCCATCGTCGACCGCCTGACCGTCAACGGCACCATCATCGAGACCGGCACCGACTCCTACCGCTTCGCCAGCACCCATGCACGAGCTGAGGAGCCGGCGAAGGCCGGCTGAACTCAGGGCGACCAGACATACGGTGTCGTTGTGGTGACCGCGTGCAGGCCAAGGCGGGTGAGGATCGGGGCGCTGTCGGCTGAGGCATCGACGTAGAGGTAGGGGACATCGCGGGCAGCAGCGAGTTGGGCTCGGTGGGCGACCATGGCCCGGTAGATGCCCTGTCCGCGCCATTCCTTGAGCGTTGAGCCGCCCCATAGGCCGCCGAAGTCGACGCCGTCATTGAACACCAACCAAGCGGCGCAGACGACTTCGGTGCGTGCCTCGGCGATGAGGACGATGGTGTTCTCTGGAGCGTTCTCGATCCGGGCGGCCAGGTCGTCGGCGAGCCAACTCCAGTCCTTGCCCCAGACGGTGCTCTCCATAGCGGCGATGCGCTGAAGGTCTGATCTGGCGGTGACACGGCGGAGGGTCACGCCGTCGGGCAGGACGGGGTCGGCGGCGAGGTCTGCGGACTGCCCGATGAGCACGGTCTCGTTGTCCTCGGCGACGAAGCCGGCCGCGGCGAGTCGGTCGGTGAGGTCGGCGGGGAGATCGTGAGCGCGAGTCTTCCATTCGACCGCCTCACCACGGGCAGCGTAGAAGTCACGCTGCCGCGCTATGAGCGTGTCGAGTTCTGCCCCGTACACACCGAGGTCGCGCGGGCCCGTGACGAAGCCACGGTGCCAACCGACGACACGGGTCAACGGGCCGTCCTTCTCGACATGGGCGCTGCCGCCAGGCGGGGCGACACCACGGAGTTGGGCGTCATACGCGGTGCGGAATTCGTCGATCAGAGTGTCCTTCACTCGAACACCGTACGGACCGGGTCAAGTGACCAAACGCCGGGCCTGGCCACCGGAGATCAGAGACAGGTACTGCCCTCTGCCGCTACCTGCCTCGACGGTCAGCCGCCCTTCGGGCGGCTGACCGTCCCCACGTTCGCATCTACGCAACGCCGTCATTTCTCATCCACATTCCAGATCCGGTTGATCACCAACTGCCTCCGGAAACCGTCGACAAACGCTGTCCTTGGAGATCAACGAAGCCACGTCCGCCACTCGTTCGTACCCCATTCCGGAGACCAGTACCTCGATGAGCTTGTCGAAGACCACCTCATCCGGGATCCGTCGACGATGACATCCCAACGGATGGGTGGTGACCCGCTACGGCAATGACGCAAGGAACTCCTCAGGGATGGGGGCGATGATCAATGACGGCACGACAGGCACATCTCCTCCTGTGAGCACAGAAGTCTCCCCGGCCCAGGGGCGGCTTCGCCGCCTGGTCAGGGAGTGGCGTTCTCGGCGACCGGCTTCTCCTCGGCCGCTGGACGTTGCGCTGTGGTGGGGGATCGCAGCAGTGTGGCGGCGAGGAGAAGAGCGGCGACGACGAGGCCCGATCCGATGCGGAAGGCAAGCTGGTAGCCACCCGTGAGTGCGGAGGTGGTGCTTGCGCCGTCGGCCAGCAGGGCATTCGTGTGCGAGGTGGCGAGTGTGCTGAGGACCGCGAGACCGAAGGCGGCGCCGATCTGCTGCATGGTGTTGAACATGCCGGAGGCGATCCCCGAGTCCTGGGGCGTGGCCGCTGACATCGCGAGCGTGGCCAACGCCGGCATCGCGACGCCGAAACCGACGCCGAGCGGCAGCAGCGCGGGCAGGACGTCCACGACGTAGCGCCCGTCCACAGGTACGCGGCCGAGCGCGGCGAGACCTGCCGCGATCAGCGAGAGTCCCGGAAGCAGTACGGCACGGGGACCGAAGTGCGCGATCAGCCTGGGCGCGAGGCCGAGGGACAGGGCGCCGATCGCGACCGAGACCGGGAAGATGCCCAGACCGGTGTGTATCTCGTCGAAGCCGAGCACCTTCTGCAGGTAGAGCACGCACAGGAACTGGAAACTGAACATCCCGGCCACCATGAGGGCCTGGATACCCAGTGCTCCCGAGACGTTGCGCGAGCGGAACACATGCAGCGCCAGGAGCGGGTGGGTCGCCTTCGCCTGGCGCGCGACGAATGCCAGGAGCAGAGCGAGTGTGGCGGCCGCGAAGCTCAGCGTGTGTGCGGAAGTCCAGCCGTAGCTGGTGGTCTCGACGATCGTGTAGACGCCAAGCATCAGTGCGGAGGTGACCAGGAGCGCACCCACGACATCGGTTCCCTTGCCGAGGCCGACACCCCGCTCGGATGTGAGCACGCGCCCGGCCCACAGCACGGCCACGATGCCGAGCGGGACGTTGACGAAGAAGATCCAGTGCCAGCTGATGGTCTGCGTCAGGGCGCCGCCCGCGAGGAGGCCCATCGAGCCGCCGGCGGACTGGACGAAGCTGTAGACGCCGATGGCCTTGGCCCGCTCCTTCGGCTGCGGGAACAGGGTCACGATCATCCCGAGGGTGACGGCAGAGGTCACCGCGCCGCCGATGCCTTGGACGAACCGGGAGGCGAGCAGCGTCGCTGGGCCCTGGGACACACCGCACAGCAACGAGGCAGCCGTGAAAACGCTCAAGCCGGCGATGAAGACGCGCTTGCGCCCGATGAGGTCGCCGAGCCGCCCGGCAAGCAGCAGCAGGCCACCGAAGGGGACCAGATAGGCATTGACCACCCAGGCCAGGTTCGATGAGGAGAAGCCGACGCTGTGCTGGATGGACGGCAGCGCCACGCTCACGATGGTCCCGTCGAGAATGACCATCAACTGCCCGGCACAGAGCACGGCCAGTGCCGACCAACGCGATGTCTGTGCTGATGAGCTGGTTCGCCGCACGGGAACCCCTTCCAATGGTGCACGACTTGTTACAGCAGTCATCCTCTGTAACCATGACGCGCAGCGGAAGGAGGCACTTTCATGTCACGCAGTCACACCGATGTGTCCGACCAGGTCAGCAACGAGGCGTGCCCGCTCACAGAGGTCCTCGACCACGTTGCGGGCAAGTGGAGCATCGGAATCCTCGTCGCTGCCGCATACGGACCGGTCCGGTTCACCGAGTTGGAACGCACCATTACCGGTATCAGCCGGCGCATGCTCACCTTGAACCTGCGCAAGCTGGAACGTGACGGCCTGCTCATCCGGACCGTCTACCCCACCGTGCCGCCCAAGGTGGAATACAGCCTCACGCCCATGGCCCGCGAACTCCACGCAACTCTCACCGGACTCGTCGGCTGGGCAGAACGCCACCGAACCGACATCACCACCGCCCGCGCCACCTACGACGCCGCCACGGCACCAGCTCCTTGACGCCTACGGGGGCGACAGGTGATGAACAATCGCCTACTGGCGGACGCTCTTATAGACAACAAGTCCCGCAGCGGTGACGCTGGGTATCCAACGGTGTGGGGTCAGGGGGAGGGGCCATGCGGCGGGCATCCGGCCGTTCCGCCTGGCGGCTGTTCACGCCGTACCCCGGTCTGGCACCGGGCCCGAGGCGCCCACCGCGCCCATCTCTCGTGCCGCACGTTCTTCGCCCGCCCGGCGCAGGGCCCCCGCACGGGATACCTCGCTCTCACGCCGACGGTGGGCGCGGTCCGTCTCGTGGAGGCCGGAGCACCGTCCGGCGCTCTCCCCCCGCTCCGGGGAATGCCTCGGCGCTGAAACTCGCGCATCGCCCAGGCCTGCCGTTCGACCGCCTGCTAGATCCCCCGACCGGCCCATCACCGTCACCCTGGCCCGCTGAATAGCCGTCCGGCCCGGCACTAGTGGGTGGCGGGCCGGACAGGGAGACCGCATACGGCGGCGGCCGGCGGCACGCACCGGACCAGCACACCGCCGGTCGGCAGGGTGCCAGCGGCCGAGATCCGGGCCACCGGCACCCGCGGTGGTCACTTCATGTCGAGTGCGTACTCGCAGTGCACCTTCTGGGTGTACTTGCTGTTGCGCTGTGTGTAGTTCACGCGGCAACCGCTGAGGTGTTGCTTGATCCGCCCGACAATCTTGACCTTCACCATGAAGTAGTAGTCACCGCTGTCCCGGTGACTTCGTATCACGATGGGTTTACCGGCGTAGTCCGGCATTTTGGTCATGCCCTTGGATCCCTTATCCCCCTCCAGGTTGTCCAGGATGCAGGTTTTCGTGTCCTTCATGGAGTAGAGCGGGTATCCCTCGGCCTGCGCACCGGACGGAACGTAACGAGTAAAACGTGCCGGGCTTGCCATAGAGCGTTCCCTTCGCTCCTCAGATATCGTGCTCCCCGATGCTGATGCGTGGGTCTGTCGCCGTCGAAGTCCCCGATCGCAGGGATCCGGACGGCCGCCCAGTCATAGACGCGTGGGCCCTTGACGCCGTCGCCGCACGAGCGTTTTTCCCACGCTTCGTCCGGTGCCTGGGTGAACAGGTGGTCGATGCGGCCAAAGCGCGGCACCACGGTCGAGCGTCTGGTCCGCGTCGCCGGGACGCGCTGGACCATCGAGGAAGCCTTCCAGGCCGCGAAGAACGAGTGCGGACTCGACCAGTACGAAGTCCGCCGCTACACCGGCTGGATGCGGCACATCACCCTGGCCATGCTGGCGCACGCGTTCCTGGCCGTCATGGCCGCCGACGCCGCGGCAAAAGGGGCAGCAGAAACGGTTCCTGCCTTGCGCCCCTCACCGTGGCAGAAGTTCGGCGGCTCCTGGCAACTGTCCACTCACCCAACGCCGTTCACCAACACGTCACCAGCGCACGCGCGCTGAGATGGTCACACTGGCGCAGACGACGCCAAGCGGTCGCTCGCCGCTGCCATTATCAGCGGCGGCTGTACACGATCGAGGGGCGGCCCGGGAAAGAGATCACAGGTCGGCAATCAGCCCACTACACTCACCCAAACCGCCCCTGAACAGGGAAAACGTCAAAGTGCTGCTGGAGTACTAAGCGCACAGGCGTGATCAGTGAGCGCGCGCGATGGGCTGTTCGGACCAGATGGTCTTGTGGTTCTGTCCATGGCGGCAGCCCCAGCGCTCGGCGAGTTGGGCGACGAGGAACAGGCCGCGCCCGCCCTCGTCGGTGGTGCGTGCGCGGCGCAGACGGGGTTGGGTGCAGCTGGAGTCGGTGACCTCACAGACCAGTGCGGTATGGCGGATCAGTCGCAGATCCGCCGGCGGACGTCCGTAGCGGATCGCGTTGGTGACCAGTTCACTGACGATGAGTTCGGTGGTGAAGAGGAGGTCGTCCAACCCCCATGCGGTGAGTTGGCCGGTCGCCCAGGCCCGAGCATCCGAGACAGCAGCCGGATCGGCCGGTATCTGCCAATGAGCGGTGTCCTCGGCCGGCATGGCGCGGGTACGTGCCAGCAGCAGGGTCGCGTCGTCACGCGGTGCTTCCTCCACCAGGGCGTCGAGGAGGGCCATGCCGGTCTCGTCCAGGGCGCGGTCCGGGCGGCAGGAGGTGGCAAGGGCATCGGTCAGCCGCCGGAGCCCGTCGTCGCCGTCGTGCGCGCCGCTGTGGACCAGGCCGTCGGTGTAGAGCGCGAGGACGCTGCCCGGCTCAAGGACGATCATGGTGGTCTCGTACGGCATGCCGCAGACGGCGAGGGGCGGCCCTGGGGAAATGTCGACGGCTTCGGTGGTCCCGTCGGGCCGTACGAGCACGGGCGGCGGGTGCCCGGCACTGGCCAGGGCACAGCGCCGGGTGACGGGGTCGTAGACCGCGTACAGGCAGGTGGCGCCCATGACGTCGTGGTTGCCGGGTGGTGCTTCCGCCGCGAGGCGCTGGACCAGGTCGGCGATCCGGGTGAGCAACTCGTCCGGCTCCAGTTCGAGGTCGGCGAGGGTCTGGATGGCGGCGCGCAGACGGCCCATGGTGGCGCTGGCGGGTATGCCGTGGCCGATCACGTCTCCCGCGACGAGGGCCAGCCGGAGGGAGGGCAGGGGGATGGCGTCGTACCAGTCGCCTCTGGTGCCCGCCCCACGGCCTGTGGGCAGGTAGACGCCGGCGGTCTCGGCTGCTGGGGTGTCGGTCGTGGGCGGGGGAAGGAGGCTCTGCTGCAGGGCCATGGCCGCTCTGTGCTCGCGTGTGTGACGGCGGGCGTTGTCGATGGCGAGTGCTCCCCGTGAGGCGATATGCCTCATGAGATCCACCTCGTCCTCGGTGAACGGTTCGGATGGGCCCGTGCGCCAGACCACGATCGCGCCGAGGGCGAGGCCGTGGGCGTGCAGCGGTACCACCATCACCGCGTGGGTGTCGTGCGGGAGGAACTGCTCGACCAGCTGTGGGCCGCCGATCAGGGCGATGTAGTCGTCCCGGCCGTATACGACCGTCTCGCCGTGCTGGAAGCGGAGCAGGAGGGGGTGGTCGGACAGGGGTGGGACGAGGTTGCCGAGCTGGATGCCGGGCGGCCAGACCGCGGTGGTCGGCGCCAGGGCCGCGTTGCGCAGATGCAGATCTCCTGCGCCCAGCCGCTTGGCGGGTTCGTCACCGTCGAAGACGGCGTGCGCAAGATCGACCGCGGCGAGATCGCCGAAGGCGGGTGCAAGGACGTCCGCGAGATCCTGTGCGGTCCGCACGACATCCAGGGAGTCTCCTACGCGCTCGGCAACCTCTTGGGCAAGGTCCAGCTGTCGGCGGGCGCGCAGTTGGTCGGTGTCGTCTATGTACAGGGCTGCGACCCCCGCGGGGCGTCCTCGCGCGTCCTCCAGGGGGAAGGCGGACAGCGACAGCGCGTGCCGCCGCGCCGGATGGTGCCGCCAGCTCACTCGCTGCTTCCGGTGGATCACCGGGACACCCGTATCGAGCACCTGCCGCAGTACCGCCTCGATGCTCTCGGCGTCCTCGGCGCGCAGCACGTCGCCCAGTCGGGCGCCGGGCTGTACGGGACGGCCGTCGGGAGTGTCCGGGACGGCGTTGGTCTGCACGGTGGTGAGATCCGTGTCGTGCAGGGCGATCGTGATCCGGTTCTGTGCGGACAGTGCGCGCAGGAGCGCTGCGCCGTGACGGTGGTCGGCGACGTGAGGGGTGGGGGCCGCGAGCACGAGGAAGTCCTCCGAGCCGTTCACCCGTGTGGTCCGGAAGGTGACGTCGATCGTGTGGCCGCACTGGTGTCGCAACCGTACCCGACCGGTCGCCGGCCATTGCGTGGCCCTGCGCGGGTCGTGCGGGAGTTCGGCCACCAGTTCCTGCACGGGGCGGCCGTGGACCTCGTCGGCGCAGAAGCCGGTCAGGTCCTGTGCTGTGCCGGTCCACCCCACCACCGTGCCTCGATCGTCGAGCAGGGCTGCAGCCAGACCGTCGAAGGCGGGCGGACTGCCGCCGGAGCCGACGCCGGCGATGCTCGTCGCGACTTGGGGGGCGTCTGCCGGGTCGGCGTTTGCAATATTCGATGGGTCCATGTCTCTGGCTTCCATTACGAGGGTCCGCGGCTACGGCAGAAGGGGCCCTGTGACGGCTGTCGGCACTCAGGCAGCGCCGGCTGTGGAGGGGAGGTCGTGTTCGGCCCAGACGACCTTGCCGTCTGCTGCTGAGCGGGAGCCCCACCTGCGCGACAGTCGCGCGACCAGGTACAGGCCGCGGCCGTGCTCGTCGAGAGTGCGGGGATGACGGGAGCGCGGCTGGCCGGTGGTGGTGTCGGAGACCTCACAGGTCAGCACCCGGTGGCGGATGAGCCGCAGGCGGCTCGGGCCGCCGCCGTGGCGGATCGCGTTGGTGACCAGTTCACTGACGATCGACTCCACGGGTGTCACCAGCGGTTCCAGACCCCATTGCCTGAGCTGGCGGACGGCCAGGTGCCTGGCTGTCGGGACGGTGACGAGGTCGTTCGGCAGGTCCCACGAGGCGACCTGGGCGGGCTTTAGTGCGCGGGTCCGCGCGAGGAGCAAGGTGACGTCGTCGGCTGATGCCCGGGCCGGCAAGGTCTTCATCGCCCGGGAGCACAGGTCCTCCAGGGAGGCACCGGGCTGTGCCAGGGCGGCGCCCAGGCGCCGCAGGCCGACGTCGATGTCCTCGTCGCGGGACTCGATCAGGCCGTCGGAGTAGAAGGCGAGGACACTTCCTTCGGGCAGGTCCAGTTCCACGGACTCGAAAGGCACCAGGCCGAGACCCAGGCCCAACGGGGCCCCAGCGGGCAGGTCGGGGACGGTGACCCTGCCCTGCGCGTCGACGATAAGGGGCGGTGGGTGCCCGGCCCGCGCCAGCGTGCACCGTCGGGTGACCGGGTCGTAGATCGCGTACAGGCAGGTGGCACCCACTATCGCGGGCACGTGGTCGGCGACGTCGCCGTCTTCGTCGTTCAGCCACCGGACCGTGTCGTCGAGGTGTGCCAGCAGTTCGTCCGGCGGCAGGTCGAGGTCCGCGAGCGTGCGTACGGCCGTGCGGAGTCTGCCCATGGTCGCCGCGGCGTTGATGCCGTGGCCGACCACATCGCCGACGACGAGGGCCACCCGGGCGCCGGACAGCTCGATCACGTCGAACCAGTCACCTCCCACACCGTGGTCCATGTCGGCCGGGACGTAGCGTGAGGCGACCTCAACGGCGGCGCCGCCCTGCACATGGTGGGGAAGCAGGTCGCGTTGCAGCGTGAGGGCGGCGGTGCGCTCGCGCGCGTACTGGAGGGCATTGTCCAGGCAGAGCGCGGCCCGGGTGACGAGTTCCTCGGCGAGGAGCAGGTCGTCCTCCTGGAACGGAGTCGGCTCCTTGGAGCGGCCGAACACCGCGAGTCCCAGTACGCAGCGCCGTGCACGGATGGGTACGACCATCAACGAGTGGACCCCACTGTCACGGACCTTTTGCGCACGCGTCGGATCGTGGTCGACCCATGGGCCGGCATGGGTGTCCAGCACCGGTTCCAGATGAGATCTGCCTGTGCCCAGGACGGCGGCGAATGACGAGGCCGGGGGGACGTGGATCACCTCTTCGCGCAGCGCCGGCGACTCCAGGACACCCTGGTCGATGGAGGCCACCCCGGCACGGCGCAGCACAGGGCGGCGGCCGCTCGTCGTGCCGATCCGTGCGGCGGGCTCGAGTCCGAACGGAACCGAATCCACCAGGTCGACGACGACGTGGTCGGCCAGCAGGGGCACGGCGAGTTCGGCCAGTTCTTGCCCTGTCTGCATGACGTCGAGGGTGCTGCCGATGCGCGTACTTGCCTCGCTGAGGATGGCAAGGCGCTCGCGCGCCCGCCGGTTTCCGGTGGCGTCCACGGTCATGGAGCACACTCCCATCGCCGCGCCGTCCGCGTCCTGCAGGCAGAAGAACGAGGCCGAGAACGCGTGCTCACGGCGTCCGTCCGACGGCGGCCACGCCCGGTACTCGTGGACCATGGTGGTGCCGCTCTGCAGCACCTGGCGCATCACCACCTCGAGCGCTTCGGCCTCCATGGCGGGCAGTGAGTCCTTGATGCGGCGTCCGAACCGCCGGTCACGGGGAGTGCCGTCGTGATGCTCCATGGCGTCATTCACCCAGGTACAACGCAACTGCGGGTCGTACACGACGATGCCGATCGGCGCATGGGCGAGGAGCGACTCCCGCACCGGTCCGTTGGCAGGCCCCGAGGACAGGGCGCCTATGTCGGTCACGGACACCAGCCACCGGGTGCCAGCGTTCCGTCCCCACAACAGCGAGACCCGCAGCGACATTCTGAGCGTGTGGCCGTCGCGGTGGCGGACCGCGGCGGTGCCGGACCAGCCACTTTGCGCACGGCACTGGTCGGCGAACAGCAAAACCCTCCGGGCCTCCTCGGGGGGCGACAGCACGTGCGCGGCGGATCGGCCCACCACTTCCGCGGCCGAATACCCGACAAGTTGCTCAGCGGCCTGCGTCCACGCCGCCACCGTCCCGTCCGCATTGATCATCGCTATCGCCGCGTCCGGTATCTCGCTGGGGCTCACCGGCTGGGCGGGTGGCGTGTGGTCGGTATTCGTCATCGTGGGTTGATCCCGTTCAGTGCGGAGGTGAGGGAGTGCCGACACGCGGGCCGGCCGCCCGGTCTGTCGCCGTGATGGACGGTGACGGGCAGGAGGCGGAAGCCGGGGGACCGGGAGCCGGAGTTCGCGGCGCAATGCCCGGCCTCGCCACTGCCCTGTGACCTGCCGTCGACATCCGACCGCCTTGCCACGTTTTGTCCATCATTGATGAAATAATCAGATACGACCAATTCATCGTCAAGACCCCCGAAACTGATCGTTTCATCACATATGGGTGCGCAGTGCGGCCTGGGGCGGGGCAGCCCCTCTCATCCGTCGGCGTCAGCGACCGCTGGGCGGCGAAGCCGGGTCCAGCGGCGTTCAGGGTGGACCCTTCACGCCATCAGTGCGATGATGAATTCATCAGAACTGGCGACCATGTGTGCGGTGCATGCGATGTCAACCTCACCCAGGAATCGATTCGAACGCCGTCGGGCCGAGACCCGGCAGGCACTCGTCCGCGCCGCGCGGAAGCTCCTGGCCGAGTCGGGCGATACAAGCGCCAGCATCCGGACCATCGCGGAGCTCGCCGACGTGGGCTTCGGCTCGTTCTACAACCACTTCACGTGCAAGCCGGACCTGTTCGACGCGGCCGTGGCTGATGCCCTGGAGGAGTTCGCCCGAGCCGTCGACGGACAGCTGCACAGCGTCGACGACCCCGCCGAGCGCCTCGCCACCGGTATGCGCCTGAGCGCACGCATGGCCGGCTCACACCCGGAGATCATGCGGATTCTCTGCCACAGCCAGCTCGGCCGCATTTGCGCCGGCCGCGGACTGGCTGCGCGCGCGAGGCACGACGTGGAGCAGGGCATTGCTTCTGGACGCTTCACCGCGGTCGACCCGGTGATCGCTCTGACCGTGCTGAACGGCAGCCTGCTGTCGCTCCTGCAACTGTGGTTCTGTCAGCCCGAGGCCGACAGGGACCATGCAGCCGGAAAAATGGCCCAGATGCTGCTGCACATGCTCGGCCTCTCCGCGGACGAGGCCCGTGACCTTGCCCGGCGGCCCCTTCCCGCTGCGGCGTGAAGCGATGTGCTGTCTGCCGACGACGCGGCTTCACCTGCGACCGAGGCGGCCGCGACCACGGCCCGAGCCCGAGATGGCCGGGGATGTCGGCGAACCACTGCGGCGAGAAGGCGCGGCCCGCGGCGACGAACGTGAAGACGACGTTGCCCGGAGGAGCGATCCGCGTGGCCTCACACACGAGCTTGTGCGCAGCGGCGAGGACTGCTGCCACAGTGACCCGGACCACCGTGCTGTCCGTGGCGGCGTTCGTCAGACCCACCCCGCTGCTCCCGGCCATGGCGAGCACGACGGCGGCCAGTGCGCGGGCGCGGGCAGCGCAGGGGAAGTCTGTGTCCGTAGAGCGCGCACGTGGATCCGCAGGTGGCGCACCCCACCAGCCCGGCTCGGTCGACGGCCGGCAGGATCAGACTCGGCACTGCCGTCGCCACGAGGACACTGAGCGCTGTCTTGAGCCACAGGTCGGTCGCCCGGCCCAGCCGCAACGCATCGCGCTCCCGCTGAGGCCGCATCCGGACGAGCTTTCCGGTGGCGATGGGGTGCTCCTCGTGCGTCACGGCGCATTACGGCCTGGATTCACCGGCGACGGACGTGCTCAGGCCGCAACGCCTTGGAACCACCGACTCAGTGGCCGGCGCCCTGGCTGTTTCGGCCGGCGACGAGCCGGCCCTCCAGGCCCGTGATCAGCGTGTCCATGACGAGACGGAACATGTGGTCCCGACCAGGGCCGGTGGTACCTGCACCCGTGGAGCCGGGGGCTGCATCCGCGGGCCCGTCCTCGCCGTCGGTGCCAGGGCCAGGGGGCTTGAGGTTCGCCCACTGGTGGAGCGAGCCGTTGAGTTCGGCGGCGAGGACACCGATGACGACGGCGACGATCAGAGCGGCGATCTCAGGGACCTCAGGCAACGGCACGCCGGCAGCGGACACGATCGCGGTGAGGGCCGTCCAGAACGGGTCGTCGTGCTGGATGAAGTCGGGCTGGTGGCTGAAGGAGTACGCCATCAGCTTGGGATGCCGGTGTGCGAGCGTCCGGAAGTCCGTGGCGAGCAGCCGGAGGCGCTCCTGCCAGGGAGCGTCTTCGAGCGTCACGGTGCGGAACTGGGCGCCGACCATTCTCGTCACGCCGCGCAGCACGGCTTCCTTGTTCGGCACGTGGTGGTACAGCGACATGGGGTTCGCGTCGAGCACGGTCGCGAGTCTGCGCATGGTGAGCGCGTCGGCCCCGTCCTCGTCGATCAGCCGCAGGGCGGCGGCGTAGATCCCGGCCTCGGTCAGAGGCACATCCCTCTTCCTCGTTCCCCGCGGGGGGCGTCTCACCTCTTTTTCCATACCGCGTACGGTACCAGCACCCATACGGCGTACGGAAAATGACGCCCCTCACTGCCGCCCTCCCCTCGGCCGGGGTTGCATCGAGTTTCCATACGACGTACGGTAACTATCCATACGGCGTATGTTTCCGTTCTGGAGTGCGGCACCGCCCAGCGCAGCGCGCCCTTGCCCCTCCCCTCCAATCCCCTCCCCTCCCCTCCACGCAGAGGAGCACCCCATGACCACGCACGCCGCGAATGACCTTCGCCCCAGCCGGTCCTCGCACGGGATTCCGGTCCTCGATCCCGTACCGCCGCTCCCCGACACCAACCCGGTCGCGTTCTTCGGCGAGCTGTCCAAGCAGTTCCCGGAGGGCATCTTCAGCCTGAACATCGCAGGCCAGGAGAACGTCTTCGTCTACGACCCGGACCTGGTCACCGAGGTCAGCGACGAGACCCGCTTCGGAAAGCCGATCTTCGCGCCGCTGAGCCACGTCCGGGACTACACGGGCGCGGGCCTGTTCACGGCCCACGAGGTCGAGGACGGCGATGCCTGGGGCATGGCGCACCGGATCCTCATGCCGGCCTTCAGCCAGCGCGCCATGAAGAACTACTACGGACAGATGCTGGAGATCGCCCAGAACCTGGTCGGCAAGTGGGAGAGCAAGGAGGGTCAGCCGGTCAGGATCACTGACGACTACACCCGGCTGACCCTGGACACCATCGCCCTGTCCGGCTTCGGCTACCGGTTCGACTCCTTCGCCGAGGAGGACCTGCACCCCTTCCTCAGCGCCCTGCTGGAGGCTCTGGTGGAGTCGATGCGGCGTACCCAGGAACTGCCGGAGATGACCGCGCTGCGCACGGACGACGACAAGCGCTACCGCGCGAACATCCAGCTGATGCGGGACCTGGTCGAGAGTGTGATCAAGGAACGCCGTCAGGGCAGGAGCAGCGGTGAGGACGACCTGCTGGGCCTGATGCTGCAGGCCACCGACCCGGAGACGGGCAGGCCGCTGGACGACGACAACGTCCGCGACCAGGTGGTGACATTCCTGATCGCCGGTCACGAGACCACCAGCGGTCTGCTGTCGTTCGCCACCTACTCACTGATGCGCAACCCGCACGTGCTGGCCCAGGCGTACGCCGAGGTCGATCGCCTCATGCCGGGTGACACCGTCCCGGACTACGACACGATCATGAAGATGGACGTGATCCCGCGGGTCCTGGAGGAGACTCTGCGCCTGTGGGCTCCCATCCCGCAGATCATGAAGGCACCGCTCGAGGACACTGTCGTCGGCGGCCGGTACAAGCTGAAGCAGGGTACGAAGACGAACCTGCTGATGGGGCCGCTGCACACCCACCCCAAGGCGTGGGACCGGCCGCACGAGTTCGACATCGACCGGTGGCTGCCGGAGAACCGGGCCCAGCACCACCCGCACGCCTACAAGCCGTTCGGCAACGGCCGTCGTGCGTGCATCGGCCGCCAGTTCGCCCTCACCGAGGCCCGCCTGGCGCTGGCACTGGTGCTGCAGAAGTTCAAGTTCTCCGACACCACCGACTACAAGATGGACGTGCGGGAGGCGCTGACGCGCAAGCCTGGCGACTTCGAACTCGTGGTGCGCAGGCGTCAGGAGCACGAGCGGGCCGTGTTCGGCGCCGTCGACCTGCAGAGCGACGACGAGCGGCAGCAGGCCCCGGTGAGCGGCGTCGGGGTGAACCTGACCGTCGCCTACGGCTCAAGCCTCGGCTCGTGCGAGGACCTGGCGCGCACCATCGCCGACCGCGGTGAGCGCTCCGGCTTCGGCACCACGCTGATGAGCCTGGATGAGCTGGGTGACAACCTGCCGACCGAGGGCCTGCTCGCCGTCGTTGCCGCCAGCTACAACGGCAAGGCCCCCGACAACGCCCAGCGCTTCGACGACCTGCTGGCCGCCGGCCTGCCGGAGGGTGCGCTGTCGAACGTGCGGTTCGCGCTGCTGGGTGCCGGCAACACCCAGTGGGTGGCCACCTACCAGGCATTCCCCCAGCGGATCGAGGAAGGTCTGCTGGCCGCCGGCGCCACCCCGGTCGTCGAGCGCGGCATCGCGGACGCCGCCGGTGACTTCGACGGCATGGCCACTCGGTGGATGGACAACCTGTGGGCCACCCTGGCCGAGGAGTACGCCGCCGACACCTCCGAGGCAGGCGGCCCGCGCTACCAGGTCCAGCTGCTCACCGAGTCCGACGTGCGCCCCGCCATCGTCTCCGAGCAGGCGTACCCGCTCACGGTGGTGGCCAACGAGGAGCTCGTGGCCGACGCGACCGGTCTGTGGGACTTCCAGATCGAGCCGCCGCGCCCGTCGGCGAAGTCCGTCACCTTCGAGCTGCCCGAAGGTGTCACCTACGCCACCGGCAACCACCTGGCCGTCTTCGCCAAGAACGAACCCGCCTTGGTGAACCGCGCTCTCCGGCGGCTCGGCGTCGAGTACGACCAGGTGCTGCGCCTGGACCTGCCCGCAGGCGGCCGCACCCACCTGCCGGTCGGCGTCCCCGTCACCGCGGGCATCCTGCTCACCGAGTTCCTGGAACTGCAGGACGTGGCCACCCGCTCCCAGATCCAGACCCTGGCCGAGTACACCGAGTGCCCGTGGACCCGGCCTCAGCTCCAGGCGTACACCGCTGACACCGAGGAGGCCGAGGAGCGCTACAGCAAGGAGATCCTCGGCAAGCGGGTCTCGGTATTGGGTCTGCTGGAGCGTTTCGAAGCGGTCGAGCTGCCGCTCGCGGTGTTCCTGGAGATGATGGGCCCGATCCGTCCGCGCTTCTACTCCATCTCCTCCGCCCCGTCGGCCAACCCGCGCCATGTGCGCCTGACCGTCGGCCTGCTGGAGGGGCCGGCCCTGTCCGGCGACGGCCAGTACCGCGGCACCTGCTCCTCCTACATCGCGGGCCTTGAGCCCGGGGACGTCGTGTACGGCTACGTCCGCGTGCCCTCCCCGACGTTCGCCCCGCCCGCCGACCCGGCCACGCCGCTGATCCTGATCGGCCCCGGCACCGGCATCGCGCCGCTGCGCGGCTTCCTGGAGGAGCGGGCCTGGCAACACGAGCAGGGCACGCAGGTCGGCCTGTCGCAGGTCTTCGTCGGCTGCCGCCACCCGGAGCACGACTACTTCTACCGCCGGGAGATGCAGGACTGGGAGCAGGCCGGGATCGCGCAGATCCGCACCGCCTTCTCCGCGGTGGCCGGCCACCCGGCCCGGTTCGTGCAGAACGCCCTCGCGGGCGCCGCCGACACAGTCTGGCAGGCCATCGAGGACGGCGCGTACATCTACGTCTGCGGTGACGGCCGCCGCATGGCACCCGCCGTCCGCGAGGCCCTCGCCGCCATCCACCGCCGGAAGACCGGCAGCGACGACGAGACCGCCCAGCAGTGGCTCGCCCGGCTCGAAGCCGGCGAGCGCTACCAGCAGGACGTCTTCGCCTGACCGTCGCACGCCGTCACGGCGTGCGACTCCCAGCCGCCGGGAGGCGTGCGGGTCTCTCTCTCTCTCCCCCCCCCGCTGCCGCGGCCGCGCGCCTCCCGGCCACCCCAAGCCATCGCACACCTCATGGCACCGCCGAATCCCCGTGATCGGTGCCGCTCACGGAAAGCAGATCTTCATGGACACCATGCTCGCCGGACGCTTCCACGTAGACAGCAAGAAGTTCGCCGTACAGGAGGTCCCCCTCCCCGTCCCACGCCCGGGTGAGGTACTCATCGAGGTGAAGGCCGCAGGCGTCTGCCTCTCCGACGTCCACCTGCTCGACGGCTCACTGCCCCCGCTCTTCCTGGACTCCGACACGGTCACCGTCGGCCACGAGGTGTCCGGTGTCGTGCACGCCCTCGGCCCGGACCTCAAGCGGGACCTGACCGTCGGCACCCGCGTCACCCTGGAGGCGGGCAAGAGCTGCGGCAAGTGCTCCGGCTGTGTGCGCCATCGTCCCTGCACCCAGGTCCTCACCGCCGGCATCGACTACGACGGCGGCTGGGCCGAGTACATGGTCACCCCCGAGGAGACCGTCGTCCCCATCCCCGACAGCCTCCCCTTCGACCAGGCCGCGATCATCCCCGACGCGGTCTCCACTCCCTACGCCGCCGTCGTCGCCACCGCGGGTGTCCGTCCCGCCCAGTCGGTCGGAGTGTGGGGCGTGGGCGGGGTCGGCGCCCACAACGTCCGCCTCGCCCGCCTGGTCGGCGCCGCCCCCATCATCGCCGTCGACCCGCTGCCCAGCGCCCGGGAGCGCGCCCTGGCCTTCGGCGCGGACCTCGCCCTGGACCCGGCCGCCCCCGACTTCGCCGACCAGGTCCGCGCGGCCACCGGCGGTCGCGGCCTGGACTTCGCCTTCGACTGCGCCGGCGTCCCCGCCGTCCGCGAGCAGGCCGCCTCCGTGCTCGGCCTGGGCGGCTCCCTGATCCTGGTCGGCATCACCCCCAGGCCGCTGACCATCACCGAGGGACTGACCTTCAACTACATGCAGAAGCAGGTACGCGGCCACTACGGCGGCACGCCCGACGGCGTCTACGAGCTGGTGCGGCTCGCCGCAGGCGGACGCCTCGACCTGGCCCCCTCCATCACGGACCACATCCCGCTCATAGACGCGGCCGACGCGGTCAGCCGTCTGCAGAACAAGATCGGCGACCCGATCCGCCTCATCCTCGTCCCCTGACGCCCGTCAGCAGGACATCAAGCCACCCTGGACAGGGGTGAGTGGGCGCCGGGGGGGGGGGGGGCCCCCGCGCCCCCCCCCGTCCGGCCACCCCGGAGGGGCAGAGGCAAGCCGACGACCGACACCCACGGGCGGACACCCCAACGCCGGGGTGCCCCCA
>NZ_JBIWNY010000047.1:0-35698 GCF_044767465.1 Streptomyces sp. NPDC101237
GGGCCGCTCCCCCCACCTCTCCGCCTGGGTCGGGTCGGGGGGCGCCCGGCGGGGGCGCCGCGGCCGCGCGCGAAAGGCCCCCCCACGCCGCCCCCCCCCCGCCACCCGGTCCGGCAGGACCAACCGCAGGCAGAGCCGGTGGGGCGCGACGGGCTCCGGCCGGGACCGAGGGAGATTGCCCATGCTTGAGGCGGCGGGTCTGACGGCCGTCGAAGAGGCGGTGTACCGCCTGCTGGTCGCGACGACGACCGCGTCCGCCCGCGACCTGGCCGGGCAGAGCGGCCTCCAGCCGCAGCGGGTGGAGGCGGTGCTGGCGGCCCTCACCGGCAAGGGGCTCGCCAGCCCCACCGACAGCGACCCGCCGCAGTACTCGGCCGTTCCGCCGGACGTGGCGCTGCTGCCCCGGCTGCAGCGCCGCACGGACGAACTGGACAAGGCCCGCAGCACCGTCACCGATCTGCTGGACCTCTACCGCAGCACCCGGCGCCGCCAGGACGCCGGGCAGCTGATCGAAGTGATCACCGGCGCCGAGTCGTTGCGGCAGCATCTGCGGCAGATGCAGGACAACGCCCGTCACGAGGTGCTGTGGTTCTGCAAGGCCCAGTACGTCGCCATGCCGTCGGGCAGCAACCGGGCCGAGTACGACGCGCTGGCCCGCGGGGTGCGCTACCGCGTGCTGTACGAGCAGGCGTTCTTCGACGACGACAACGCCATCGGCAACGTGATCGAGGGCGTCCAGGCCGGGGAGATCGCCCGCAGCGTGCCGCATCTGCCGCTGCGGCTGGCCGTCGCCGACCGGGCGATAGCCATCTGTCCGCTGGTGCCCGGCGGCCCGCAGGGCTCCCCGGGCGAGCCGACCGCCGCCCTGGTGCGCGGCAGCAGTCTCCTGGAGGCGCTCATCTCGCTCTTCGAGCGCTACTGGGAGACCGCGGTCCCGCTCAGTCTCGGCGCGGCGGGCACCCTGTCGGACGCGCGGGCCGCGCAGTCGGGCGACCCGCTCTCCGAGACCGACCGCCGGCTCCTGTCGCTCCTGGTGGCGGGCATCGCCGACAAGGCCATCGCCAGCCAGATGGGGCTGAGCCGCCGGACCGTGCAACGCCACATCCAGCACATGATGACGCTCGCCGGCGCCACCACCCGGATGCAGCTCGCCTGGCAGGCGGCCCGCCGCGGCTGGCTCTGATCGCCTCGGCGGCCGCTAGCACCGCTGTCGCTTCCAGGGTCCGGTGATCGCGAGCATGATGCCCGGGGTCTGGATGTCGGCGTACGGGGTCCTGCCGTCGGGGGCACCCCAAGCACCGCCCGGGAGCCGGCTGGGCCGCCGGTCATCCCCCGTGCTGCGACCGCGCCTTGAACGCCGCCTTCCGGGCTTCCTTCGCGACCTTCTTGTCCGGGTGCAGGCGTCCCATCGCCTCCAGGACGTCGGCGGTGTCCGGGTGTTCGACGCGCCAGGCCTCGGCGAAGAAGCCTTCGTGCTGCCGGGCCAGCCCCTCGACCAGGGCCTGCAGTTCCTCCGAGTTGCCTTCGGCGGCGAGCTGGGCGGCGACCGTGTCGATGGTCAGCCAGAAGATCATGTCCGGCGACGGCGCCGGTACGTCCGCGGCACCGCGTTCGGCCAGCCAGACCCTGGCCAGGCCGCCGAGTTCGGGGTCGCCGAGGACGTCGCGGAGCGCCGGTTCGGCCTCGATGCCGACCAGCGAGAGCGCCTGCTGGCAGCGCAGCCTGCGCAGCGGGGCGCCCGCGTCACCGCCCCGTGCGGCGGCCAGCAACTCCCGTGCGGCGGCGAGGGGTTCACGACGGTCCAGCCACTGCTCGGTCTCGGCCTGCGCGGCGCCCTGCGGAAACGCGGCCATGCCGTCGAGCAGGGCGTCCGCGCCCTTGTCGGCGAGTTCCCCGACGGCCGGCGCGTCGAATCCGGCCTCCAGCAGCCGCGCCCGCAGCCCGAACGCGCCGAGCGGGGTGAGCCGCACCATGCCGTACCGGCTCACGTCGCTCTCGTCGACCGGTCCGGCGGCGGGCTCCTCCTCGGCGTCGGCCATGAGCGCCTCGTCGACCGGCTGGTAGGCGACGAGGCCGACCGGCTCCAGCATCCGGAACTGGTCGTCGAGCCGCATCATCGCGTCGGAGACCTGTTCCAGCACGTCGTTGGTGGGCTCCCCCATGTCGCTGGGGACGATCATCGACGCGGCCAGCGCCGGCAGCGGCACCGGCGCCTCGCCGGGGCCGCCGTCGCTCACGGTCAGCAGGTACAGGTTGCCGAGGACGCCGTCGAGGAATTCCGCCTCGGCCTCGGGGTCCCAGCCGAGTGACGAGAAATCGACCTCGCCGCCCTCGCCGAGCGCGTCGACAATTCCGTCCAGGTCGGGCACGCTCGCGTCGCCGATCACGGTCTCCAGCGCCGCCAGCCACAGAGCGAGGACGTCGTGCGGCGAGCCCCCGGTGAGCAGCGCCAGCTCCTCGCCCGCCGCGACCGTCCCGGCGTCCTCGTCCACGATCTCGACGAGCCCGGTGTCCAGGGCGACCCGCCAGGCCTCGGCGGCGTACGCGGGCGCGTCGTCCCCGGTGAGTCCGAGCAGTTCCGCGGCGGCCGGGAGCTGTTCCTCGGCCAGCCCGCCACCTGCGTCGACGCGGGTGGCGGGGCCGGCCCAGCGGGCGAGCCGGGCGGCCCGGGACAGCAGCGGCGTGGCCAGCGCGGCGCGTGCCAGCTCCGCTTCGGGACGCAACCGCACCGGCGGCAGGGGGGAGCTGTCTGACATCGGGTGGTTCTCCTCGGACGCCTCTTCGGTCGTACGACGACGGGCACGCCGTACGCCGGCCGTACGGTCGTCGGGATGCCGTACGCCTCAGCCGCTCAGCCTAGACGGATTTCCACCCATGCCGCCCGGTTCATCTCCCCGCCGGGTCGCGTACATGGCCGAAACCTTGACAACTCCCCCGCGCAGGCACGAGATTGACGCGCGTAGAAGGCAGGGGGGACAAGTGTTCACTCGCTTTCTACGCGTGTCATGCCCATCTCATGACGCATCCTCGTCCCGGCACCGTTCATGTCCCCGGAGGGATTTCCTTGCCGAGCAGGTCTTCCGCGCGCCTCGCCGCGCTCACCGTCGCCGCCGTCTGCAGCGCGGCGTCCACCGTCGCCCTCACCTCGCCGGCCCAGGCCGACGGGCTGCGCATCCACGACGTCCAGGGCGCCACCCGCATCTCGCCGTACGCCGGGCAGAAGGTGACGGACGTCCCCGGCATCGTCACGGCCACGCGCACCTACGGCTCCTCGCGGGGGTTCTGGCTCCAGGACCCGACGCCGGACGCCGACCCGGCCACCAGCGAGGGCGTCTTCGTCTTCACCAGCTCCACCCCGAAGGTCGCGGTCGGCGACTCCGTCACGGTCACCGGCACGGTCTCCGAGTACGTCCCGGGCGGCGCCGCCTCCGGCAACCAGTCGGTGACCGAGATCACCAAGCCGACGGTCACCACGGTCTCCACCGGCAACCCGGTCCCGGCGCCGGTCGTGGTCGACCGCAAGTCGGTCCCGGACGCGTACACCCCGGCGGGCGACACCGCCGCCGCCGGCTCGATCAACGGGCTGACGCTCCGGCCCAAGAAGTACGCCCTGGACTACTACGAGTCCCTGGAGGGCATGAACGTCGAGGTCCGCGACACCCGCGTGATCACCGCCACCGACCCGTACGCCGAGCTGTGGGTCACGGTGAAGCCGCACGAGAACCGCACCGTCCGCGGCGGCTCGCTGTACCGCTCCTACCGCGACCAGAACACCGGCCGCCTCCAGATCCAGTCCCTGGGCGCCACGGCCGACTTCCCGGTGGCGAACGTCGGCGACACACTGGCCGGGGCCACCACCGGCCCGATGGACTACAACCAGTTCGGCGGCTACACCCTCGTCGCGAGCCGGCTGGGCGCCCTGGAGAGCGGCGGCCTGCGGCGCGAGACGACGAAGAAGCAGTCGAAGAACGAGCTGGCCGTCGCGACGTACAACGTCGAGAACCTCGACCCCTCCGACGGCACCTTCGCCGCACACGCCGCCGCGATCGTGAACAACCTCCAGTCGCCCGACATCGTGTCCCTGGAGGAGATCCAGGACAACAACGGCGCGACGGACGACGGCACGGTCGCCGCCGACGTGACGGTGAACAAGCTGATCGACGCGATCGTCGCGGCCGGCGGCCCGAGGTACGACTGGCGTTCCATCAACCCGGTCAACGACCAGGACGGCGGCGAGCCCGGCGGCAACATCCGCCAGGTCTTCCTCTTCAACCCCGCGCGGGTGTCCTTCGTCGACCGCGCGGGCGGCGACTCCACCACCGCGGTCGGCGTCACCGAGGCGCACGGCCAGGCGCAGCTGACCGCCTCGCCGGGCCGTGTCGCCCCGGCGGACTCCGCCTGGACGGCGAGCCGCAAGCCGCTGGCCGGCGAGTTCGTCTTCCGCGGCAGGACCGTCTTCGTGATCGCCAACCACCTGAACTCCAAGGGCGGCGACCAGGGTCTGACCGCGCAGTACCAGCCGGTGACGCGCAGCTCGGAGGTCCAGCGCCACGCGCAGGCGACGCTGGTCAACGCGTTCGTCAAGAACATCCTCGACGTCCAGAAGGACGCGAACGTCATCGCGCTCGGCGACATGAACGACTTCGACTTCTCCGGCACCACCAAGATCCTGGAGAGCCACGGCGCGCTCTGGTCGGCGATCCGGTCGCTGCCGACCAAGGAGCGCTACACGTACGACTACCAGGGCAACGAGCAGGTCCTGGACCAGATCCTGATCAGCAAGGAGATCCGCCGCGACGGGGACTTCGCGTACGACAGCGTGCACATCAACTCGGAGTTCCACGACCAGATCAGCGACCACGACCCGCAGGTGCTGCGCTTCCGCCCGTGAGGACGTGAGGGTGGCTCAGGACTGGCCGAACACGCCGTTCAGCCAGTCCTGCCAGGCGCGCTCGTTCGTGGGGGCGTCGGCGTCCGGCGCGAAGTCGTGGATGCTGACGCCCACCGGGGCGCCCCAGTGGTTGCGGCCGAAGAACCGGACCAGGGCGTCGTCGGTCCGCAGTCCGATGAAGTAGGGGTCGCGGTAGTCGACCACCGCCTCCAGGGTCCGCCCGTCCGGGCCCTTCAGACGGGCCTCGGCGCCCGCGGCGAGGCCGTCCGGCAGGCCGAGGGCGCGGCCGACGGCGTCGAAGGCGTCCGGCGCCTGGGATGCCGCGGGTCCGTCGAGCTGCGCGAAGGTGACCGGGCGGGGCGCGAAGTGGACCAGGTACTCGCGCAGGGTGTGCAGATAGAAGTCGGTGTGCCGGCTCGCCCCGTCGTACTGGTTGTCCCAGTCGTCGGTGAAGATCCCGCTGTGCACGTAGCGCACCCAGGCCCGGCGTCCGCCGTCCCGCGCCTCGATGACGTGCTCCAGCCGGTTGACGCTCTGGACCGGGAGCCCGACGTCCTCACTGCGGACGACCAGGTGGTGCGGCGGCTCGTAGGCGGTGACGGTCGAGCCGAAGGCCGCCGCGCCACCCACCCGGGGCTCGGGCGGCTCCATCGGCCACAGGTAGGCGCCGGAGGCGGTGGTGACCGCCTCCCACACCTCCTGGGGCGTGGCGTCGACCTCGAACTCGCGGGCGATCTCGAATTCCTTGGACATGTCGGGGCTCCTGCTGCCTACTGATCCGGTTCGGATGCGGTCCGGTCCGGGATCCCGGACCCTTCCCCGGGCGCCGGGGTGGTCTCGGCCGCCGGAAGGGGGTCCGTCGCCGGGTGGCCGTCGGCCTTGACCGTGGGGTGGAGGGCGACGACGATCCGGTGGTCCCGGCCGTCCTCCGCGTCGGGCGAGTCGTACTTGCGGATGAGCGCGCTCACGCCCGCGGTCAGCTCCTGCACGAACGCCGCGCGGTCGGCGGCCGAGGCGAAGCGCACCTCACCGTCCAGCGCGTAGGTCGCCAGCCGCCTGCGGGCCCTGGCGGCGCCGTTGATCAGCGTGCCGACGTCGCGCACCAGGCGGGCGCCGACCGCCAGCAGCCAGCGCGCGGAGAGCTGGTCGCGGAAGCGGTCCGGGTCGGGCTGCACGGCGGGCAGCGCGGCCGGGGAGATGACGTACGACGCGGCGGTCGCGCGCATCAGGCGCTCGTTGACATTGCCCTTGCGGCGCTCGCCCGCCAGCTCGACGAGGCCGTGCCGCTCCAGCGCCTTGAGGTGGTAGTTCACCTTCTGGCGGGCCAGTCCGACCCGTCCGGCCAGCATCGCGGCCGACGCGGGCGCGGCGGCCAGTTCGGCGAGCAGCCGGGCCCTGGTGGGGTCCAGCGACGCCGCCGCGGCCTCGGGATCCTCGATCACGGTCACGTCCAGCATGGCTCCACCCTCCCACCGAAAACTTTTCCTGTCCAGACGGGTCAGGTTTTCGGCGAGAGGGTGGAGGAGAAGGCTCCGAACGGGGCCTCAGTGGCGCCGCATCCGCCGCAGGGTGCCTGCGGCCACCGCGCCGACGACCGCCAGGGCCGCGCCCGCGATCAGCAGCGGGCGACCGGGCCGACGCGACGTGAACAGGCCGCCGCGCCCGGACCTCGGGAGGTGCTCCTCGGCGACGCGGCCCGCCTCGACGGCCTTCTCGGAGGCCAGATGGCCCGCCCGCTCGGCCTGCTCCTGGACGACGTGTCCGGCCTTCAGCGCCCGCTCCACCAGCACGTGCCGCGCCTTCGTCATCTGTTCCTGGGTGGCGTGACCGCCCTTCACCGCGCGGTCCTGGGCGTGGTGGCCGGCCCGGCCGGCGCCCTCGCGCAGCTGGACGGTCAGTGCGCCCGCCTTGTCCTTGAGGTCGGCGGCGCGGGCCTGGGTGCGTCCCTTGAGGTCGGCCTTCGCCGCCAGGGAGCCCGCCGAGTCGGCGATCTTGGCCCCCGTTCCGTGCGCGGTCCTCTTCGTCATCGCTCCTGCCCCTCCTGGTCGCGTCGGCGTCCGCTCGGGGCGCCCGTGGACGTCCGGGTACCCCGTGGGACGGCGCTCAGGCGGAACGGCCGGCACGGACACCGCCCCACCAGGCCGCCGTCTTAGTGTTGCTAAGGCATACCCCGCAGCAGAATTAAGTGGAGCTAAGCTGTCGTGCCGCCGAGACTACCCCCATGACGCACTCACCGGACAGCGCCCACCCCTCCCGGCCCTTCGGCCGCACCCTGTGTGCGATGGTCACGCCGTTCACCGACGCGGGGACCCTCGACCTCGACGGCGCCCGGCGGCTGGCCGCCCGGCTGGTCACGGACGGCTGCGACGGCCTGGTGCTGAACGGGACCACGGGCGAGTCGCCGACCACCACGGACGCCGAGAAGAGCGAGCTGATCGCGGCCGTCCGGGAGGCGGTGGGCGAGCGGGTGCGGCTCGTGGCGGGCGTCGGCACCGCGGACACCCTGCACACCGCGGACCTCGCGCGCGCGGCGGAGAAGGCGGGCGCGGACGGCGTGCTGGTGGTGTCGCCGTACTACAGCAGGCCGCCGCAGGACGCCCTGGAGGCCCACTTCCTGGAGGTGGCCGACGCGACCGGGCTGCCGGTGATGCTGTACGACATCCCGGGCCGCACCGGCACCCGCATCGAGCCGGAGACCCTGGTCCGGCTCGCCGCGCACCCCTCGATCGTGGCGGTGAAGGACTGCTCCTACGACTTCCTCGGCGCCCAGAAGGTGCTGGCGCGCACGGAACTGGCGTACTACGCGGGCTGCGACGAGCACATCCTCGCCCTGTACGCGGTGGGCGCGGCGGGCTGCGTCAGCACGGTCGCGAACGTGGTGCCGGGCCATGTCGCCGCGATACTCGACGCCTTCGACGCCGGCGACACCGCCATCGCCGCCCGACTCCAGCTGCGGGCGACGCCGTTGATCGAGGCGATGACCGCCGCGGGTCTGCCGGGCACGGTCACCGCGAAGGCACTGCTCACCGCGCTCGGCCGGCCGGGGGGACCGGTGCGGGCCCCGCTGCGGTCCGCCGACCGGGGGACGGCCGACGGACTGCGCGCGCTGCACGAGGAGTTGAGCACCGGCTGATCGGTCCTGCGCGAAGACCGGCTCCCAGCGGCCCAAAGAGCCGTCCCGTCCCTTGAGGAATCCGCTGAGCGGCACCACCTCGTCGCTGCCGACGGTGACCAGGACCAGCCGGGTGCGGAACTCGCTGCCGCCGTCCTTCGCGACGTCCCACGCGACGAGGGACCTGTCGTCGGCCCAGGCGCGGAGCCGCTGCCCGTGCACCTCGGTCTTCTTGCCGGTGGCCGGTTCGACGACCCAGGAGGAGGTCCGCGTCCCGCGGCCCGCGAAGTCCCCGGCGACCAGTCTGCCGTCGGGGGCCGGCCTGGTGCCGCGTGCCGGTCGCCGCCGGTCAGCGGCACGGCCGTCCTCAACAGCGCGGAGGACCGGTTGTCCACGAACTCCCGGGACCTCTCGTCCGCTTCCGCATCCATCGTCACCTTCTCTTCCCCCGGGCCCGCCTCTTGTCCGGCCCTGTGACCGAGGTGACGCGTGCGGAGCCGCCTCACCATGCCTGTCCGGCGCGGTTTTCATCCATCGGTGTCCCACCCGCCCGGCTGCCCTACGTTGTCCCCATGAGCCGCCCCTTGCTGTTCCTGGACGTCGACGGCCCGCTCAACCCCTTTGCCGCGCAGCCCGAGCGGCGTCCCGAGGGGTACACGACGATCCGGGCCGCCGTCCGCCCCGGCAGCCCGCTGCGGGTGTGGCTGAACCCGTCCCACGGCCCGGCGCTGCTCGCCCTCGGCTACGACCTGTGCTGGGCGACCACGTGGACGGCCGAGGCGAACCGCTGGATCGCCCCGGTCGTGGGCCTGCCCGAGCTGCCGTACGTCGACTTCGGCAGCGCGCTGCTGACCGAGCGGCCCGACGGGGTGCACTGGAAGACGGCGGCGATCGTCGCGTACGCCGCTGGACGGTCCTTCGCCTGGGTGGACGACGAGCAGGGCCCGGCGGACAACCGGTACGTCGAGGCCCACCACCCCGGCCCGGCCCTGCTCCACCACGTCAACCCGCGGATCGGGCTGCGCCAGGGCGACTTCACGGCGCTGGCCGAGTTCCGCGACTCCCTGCCACGGGACGGCTGAGCACCCTGCCGCGCCGCTCACGAAGTCGCCCGTTCGGCGGTCGCCCGGATGCGATGCGTGCACGCCTGCGTACGGTCGGTTGCAGGGCCGGGAGGTTCCCGGACCGCCACGTCGGGAGGTTCGTCATGCGCCGTGTCGGCTCGACACTCGCCACGCTCGCCGCCGCCGGAGTGCTCGCGTTCACCGTTCCGGGCTCGGCATTCGCCGCGAACGGGTTCCTGGAGATCGACGGAATCCGACACAGCGCCCCGAGAGGCTGCTACGAGATAGCTCACCTGTCCACGGTCGTCAACTTCGCGGACAAGCCCGCCTTCGTCCACAACGTCCCCGGCTGCGCGAACGGGTTCATCCAGGTCATCCCGCCGGGGCTGGCGGTGCAGGTCCCCGGAACGCACAGCATCTTCGTCGAGTGACCACGACCCACCCGTCCCGCCCCTGACCTCCCGCGGGCCGCACGCGAGCTGGGGCCCTGGTGGAGATGGCCGAGGGCCAGGGACGCGACGAGCGGGTAGGGGAGCTGCTGGCCCCGATGGCCGAGGAGTTCCGGCACGCCCCGGAGCAGCGCGACGACCTGTGGGGTGCCCTTCCCGCACAGGCCCGGGTCCTGGAGCGGTCCGGCCGGGTGGACCAGGCAAAGGGCCGGGTGGACGAGGCGATCGAGGCGGTGGAGCACACGTTCGACGACCGCTACGACGAGAACCTCGGGCGCGCTCCCGGCTCCGCGACGAGAGCCGGGACATGAGTCGATCACCGGAGAGAAGCGGTCACGCTCAGAGAGGCTCCGACGGGGGCGCTCAGACTCGGAGTTGGCGGGGGCGCCGTTCGCGGGTGCCGGCGAGCGGCGGCGTGCGCGGGGTGCTCCCATCCCGTCTGCCATCGACCCAGGCAGAGCCGGGCAGACGCGGCCCAGGGCGTCAAGGTCGTTCGTACAGTGGTGGGGTGAGGAAGGGGGCAAGTGCAGCTCGAGACAGACCCGTACGATGGTCGCCCCAGACCTCGGGGAACGGCTGAGTGGGTGCCCATGCAGGTAGGCAGAGATCTTGTCGCAGGTACTCTCGGGCTCTCCGGTGCGCTACTGGCCGCGCGGGAACTTCAGCGGCAGGCTTCCGGCCGCAGCGGGAAGAAGAGCCTGATCGTGCTTGCGCTTGCCCTCTGCGCGGCGGGTGTCCTGATCAGCCAGGCGTAGCAGCAACTCTGGTCCTGCACCGGCGAGGCGCCCCCTTGTCGAGACTGGGTGCGGCAGCTGACACGGTTGCGTCCATGGAGATGGTGTACGGGAGCGTTCACCTGCGTTCGTCGGTGGCTCGTCATCAGGCCGGGATCGCCACCAGGGGCGCCCTGTCGAGACCGCGGACCTCATCGTGCCCGCCGCCCACGGCGAGATCGTCTACGAGATCCCCGTCGATCGGCGATGGTCCATGGCCCACAGCCCTGCCGCGGCCGACGGGTTCGCTGCTTCCCTCCGTGGGTGCTGACGGCCCCCGGGGCAGGCGGACATCCCGTCCGGAGGAAGCACGCGAGCGCCCTCCCCCGGGCCGTCCTCGGGCCGTGGAAGGGCGCTCAGCGGTGACCAACGTCGACAACCGCCGACAGCTCGGCAGCAGGTCGGAGCGATGACCGGTCGGGCGGCCGCAGGTCACGGCCGCCACACGTCAGTTGTGGCTGTGCAGGATCTCGTTCAGGCCGTCCCAGACCGCGTTGTTCGGGCGGGCCTCCACGGCGCCGGTGACCGAGTTGCGGCGGAAGAGGATGTGGGAGGCGCCGCTCAGGTCGCGGGCCTTGACGATCTGGCCGTCGGGCATCGTGACCCGGGTGCCCGCGGTGACGTAGAGCCCGGCCTCGACCACGCACTCGTCGCCGAGGGCGATGCCGACGCCCGCCTCGGCACCGATCAGGCAGCGCTCGCCGATGGCGATGATCACGTTGCCGCCGCCGGACAGCGTGCCCATGGTGGAGGCGCCGCCGCCGATGTCCGAGCCGTTGCCGACCACGACGCCGGCGGAGATGCGGCCCTCGACCATCGAGGTGCCCAGCGTGCCGGCGTTGAAGTTGACGAAGCCCTCGTGCATGACGGTCGTACCCTCGGAGAGGTGCGCGCCGAGGCGGACCCGGTCGGCGTCGGCGATGCGCACGCCCGTGGGGACGACGTAGTCCGTCATCCGCGGGAACTTGTCGATCGAGGTCACCTGGAGGTGCAGGCCCTCGGCGCGGGCGTTCAGCCGGACCTGTTCGATCTCGTCGACCGCGACCGGGCCGAGGGAGGTCCAGGCGACGTTGGCGAGGAAGCCGAACTGGCCTTCCAGGCTCAGCCCGTGCGGCTTGACCAGGCGGTGGGAGAGCAGGTGCAGGCGGAGGTAGACGTCGTGCGCGTCGATCGGCTTCTCGTCGATCGAGGCGATGACCGTGCGGACCGCGACGACCTCGACGTTGCGGCGGGGGTCCGGGCCGATCGCCTTGGCCGCGCCCTCGCCGAGGAGTTCCACGGCCTGCTCGGCGGAGAGCGTCTCGGTGCCGGCCGGGCCGGGCTCGGCGACCAGCGCGGGGGCCGGGAACCAGGTGTCGAGAACGGTGCCGTCGGCGGCGATGGTGGCGAGGCCGGCGGCCACGGCGCCGGTGGGACGAAGAGCAGTCGTGTCGGTCATGAGGGCAACCTAACCGGCCGGGGGCCGGGGAGGCGAACCAGCGTGCGGGGCGTCTCGGCAGCCGGGCCGTGAAGATCGTCCGGGCGGCCCGCGACTCCCCCGCGGTGCGGGCCGTCCGGGATCCGGCGGTGGTGTCAGGGCCGCTCGCCGGGCTTGTCCACCACCGCCGTCGTGATCAATTCCTCGCGACGAGCAGCAGCACGTGCCGGTCGCCCGCCGCCAGCGCGGCGAGGGCGCCGGCGAGCGGGCCCTGTGCGTCGATCCGGTGGTCCGTGTGCTCGACCCAGGTCTCGCTCCAGGAGGCGGCGACGGGGTCGTGGCCGGTGCGGGCCAGCGCTCTGAGGGCCCGCACCTCGGTCCGGCGCTGCTTGCCGATCAGGTTGCCCGCGATGCCGTAGAGCCACGGGCGCGCGTCGGGGCGGCTGAGGTCGTTGCGGGAGCGGATCCGGAAGGCGGTCAGGAAGGTGTCCGCGGTGATGTCGTCGGCGGCGCCGTCGCCGAGCCTGCGTGCCGCGTACCGGTGGATGTCGGGCGCGTGACGGTGTAGAGCCGGGCGAGGAGTTCTGGTCTTTCCAGTGACTGGGCGACGGTCTCGGCGTCGCCCTCCGCCTGTGCCGTGGCCGGCGGCGGTCCGCTCACGAGGGACCCCCCTGATTCGTCGGTGCGTGTGCGTCACCCTTGTTGCCCGACGGCCGCCGGAAGGTTCACGGGGCCTCGGCCGGCTTTCCCGGAGGGGGTGGCGGACGCGTTCCGCTCAGGGAATCACCCGCCCCAGCACCTCCCGCGCGTACCCCTCGTCGTACGGCGTCCCGGTCAGGAGCACCTGGAGGCAGATCCCGTCCACCAGCGCGACCAGGGCCCGCGCCGTGACCGGGTCGGTGCGCCGTGCCAGCCGTGCGGCGAGGTCGTCGGCCCATTCGGCGGCGACCGGGCGCAGGGCGGGGCGGCGCAGCGCGGCGAGGTAGAGCTCGTACTCCAGCTCGACGGCGGTACGGTCGCCGCTCAGCCAGTCACCGAGTATCCGGGCGAGGGCGGTGGCGAGGTCCGTGCCGGGGTCGTCCAGGCCGCCGTGGGAGGCGACGACCTTGGCGAAGCCCTCGTTGGCCTGCCGCAGCGCGGCGACCATCAGCTCGTCGAGGGTCGTGAAGTGGTACGTCGTCGAGCCGAGCGGCACGTCCGCCGCGGCGGCGACGGAGCGGTGCGAGAGGCCGGCGAGCCCCTTCTCCCCGACCACCAGGATCGCCGCCTCGATGATCCGCTGTCTGCGGTCGGGGTCGTACCGGCGTGCCATCAGTGCGCGCCCCCCAGGTTCAGGACCACCACTCCGCCGATGATGAGCACGATCCCCGCGACCTTGGCCAGGCTCAGTCCCTCGCCGAACAGCAGGAGTCCGAGCACGGCGACGGCCGCGGTGCCGGCTCCGGACCAGATCGCGTACGCCGTGCCGATCGACACGGTCTTCAGCGTCGAGGCCAGGAGCAGGAACGACAGCACGTAGCCGAGTGCCGTCACGAGCGAGGGCCCGAGCCTGCTGAACCCCTCGCTGTACTTCAGCGCCGTCGTCGCGGCGACCTCGGCGGCTATGGCGCCGGCGAGCGTCAGGTATCCCATGCGGACGAGTGTACGCACCGTTGTGTACGGCCGTACACAACGAGCGCGCCACGACGCGCGCCGTGTGTCCGGATCCGAACTCTCCCCGCACCGGCCGGAGATGACCGGCTCGGGGTGTGCGGCCTCGATAGAAACCGCTCACTGAAACCACTCCCCGCGGCCGCGCGGCTCCACTAGTGTGTGCACCCCGGTGATCCACCGCTGCTTCACACGTCCCCCACGTCACCCTCACACCCCCGGCCGCCGCTGCCCTGGCGCCGCTGGAGGAACGACCGCATGCCACGAACCACCCCCCAACCCCCGCCGCGCCCCTCCTGGGAGAACGGCTGGGCCCCCGACACCTCACGGACGCCCGGCACCCGGAGACTCTGGCTGGCCGGGACGCTGGCGCTGGCCACCGTCGTCGCCTGCGTCACCGCGATAACCGCCGGCCACGGCGGCTCCGACCGGGCGGCGGCTCCGCAGCCCACCGGCGCGGCTCTGGACCACGGCCCCGGCCTGCTCTCCTTCGCCTCCCCGGCGACGACGGGACCCGCCGGCCCCGGCAAGGACGAGTCCGGCCCGCCGACGGCGTCCACGCACCCGTCCGGCTCCCCCGCTGCCTCCGCCTCGGCCGCCGCGCCCGGCACCACCGCCCCGAGGACGTCGCCGTCCGCCACGAGGCCCGCCACGTCCGCTCCCCCGGACAGCGGTCCCGGCGGCGGCGCGACACCGCGGTCGCCTCTGCACCGGTCGGTCCGCTCGGTCAACTACCCGGACCGCTACTGGCATGTGAGCGGCGGTTACGTGAGGCTCGACGCGCCCGCCGGCCCCGAGTCCCGCGGGGACTCCACCTTCACCGTGGTCGACGGCCTCGCGGACGGCTCCTGCTACTCGTTCCGGACGGCCGACGGGCGGTACCTGCGCCACCGCGACTTCGTGCTGCGCGCCGACCGCGGTGACGGCTCGTCCCTGTTCCGGCGGGACGCCACCTTCTGCGCCCGGCCCTCGGCCTACCCCGGCGCGGTCGCGCTGGAGTCGGTGAACTATCCCGGCCGCTTCCTGCGCCACCAGAACTTCCAGCTGAAACTGGTCTCCTATCAGAACAGCGACCTCTACCGGGCGGACTCGGCGTTCAGACTGACCGCCCCGCTGGCCTGAGCACGCCAGAGCGGCGGCACCGGTTCGGTGCCGCCGCTCCCGTCCACGCGGAGATCAGACGTTGAACCCGAGCGCCCTCAGCTGCTCGCGGCCGTCGTCGGTGATCTTGTCCGGGCCCCACGGGGGCATCCAGACCCAGTTGATGCGCAGCTCGTTGACGAGGCCGTCCGTGGCGGACTTGGCCTGGTCCTCGATGACGTCCGTCAGCGGGCAGGCCGCCGACGTCAGGGTCATGTCGATCGTCGCGATGTTCGCGTCGTCGATGTGGATGCCGTAGATCAGGCCCAGGTTGACCACGTCGATGCCCAGCTCGGGGTCGACGACGTCGTACAGGGCCTCGCGGAGTTCCTCCTCGGAGGCCGGCTTCATCTCAACGGTCTCGCTCATGCCGTCTTCCTTTCGGCGTCGGCCGCGCCGTCCAGCGCCTGGGCCGTCGCGTCCTTCCACGCCATCCAGCTCAGGAGGGCGCACTTGACCCGGGCCGGGTACTTGGAGACACCGGCGAACGCGACCGCGTCCTCCAGCACCTCCTCCATCGAGTCGTCGGGTTCGAGCTTGCCCTTGGACTGCATCAGCTCCAGGAAGGTCTCCTGGATCCGCTGCGCGTCGGACAGCTCCTTGCCGACCAGCAGGTCGTTCAGTACGGAGGCGCTCGCCTGGCTGATCGAGCAGCCCTGGCCCTCGTACGAGACGTCCTGGATCGTCGTGCCGTCGTACTTCACGCGGAGGGTGATCTCGTCGCCGCACGTCGGGTTCACATGGTGCACCTCGGCGTCGCCATCCCTGAGACCACGCCCGTGCGGGTGCTTGTAGTGGTCCAGGATGACTTCCTGGTACATCGAGTCCAGCTTCACGGTCTCAGTTCACGCCCTTCAGCCGAAGAAGTTCCGTACGTGCTCCAGCCCCTCGACCAGTGCGTCGATCTCGGCCGGCGTGGAGTACAGATAGAACGACGCTCGCGTGGTCGCAGGAATTCCGTACCGCAGGCAGACGGGACGCGCGCAGTGGTGGCCGACCCGGACCGCGATGCCCTGCTCGTCGAGGACCTGGCCCACGTCGTGCGGGTGGATGTCCCCGAGGGTGAAGGAGATCGCGGCGCCCCGGTCCTCGGCCGTGGTGGGGCCGATGATCCGCAGATCGGGGACCTCGGTGAGCCGGCGGACCGCGTAGTCGGTCAGCGCGTGCTCATGGGCGAGGATCTTGTCCATGCCGATGGCGTTCAGGTAGTCGATGGCCGCGCCGAGACCGACCGCCTGGGCGATCGGCGGGGTGCCCGCCTCGAACTTGTGCGGAGCGGGGGCGTAGGTCGACGAGTGCATCGACACGGTCTCGATCATCTCGCCGCCGCCGAGGAACGGGGGCAGGTCCTCCAGCAGCTCCTGGCGGCCCCACAGGACGCCGATGCCGGTCGGACCGCACATCTTGTGGCCGGTGAAGGCGACGAAGTCGGCCTGCAGCGCCTGTACGTCCAGCGGCATGTGCGGCGCCGCCTGGGACGCGTCGATGCAGACCAGCGCGCCGACCTCCTGGGCGCGGCGGATTATCGCCTCGACCGGGTTGACGGTGCCCAGGATGTTCGACACCAGCACGAAGGAGACGATCTTCGTCTTCTCGGTGATGATCTCGTCGATGTTGGACAGGTCGAGGCGGCCGTCGTCGGTGAGGCCGAACCACTTCAGCTTCGCGCCCGTGCGCTGCGCGAGCAGCTGCCACGGCACGATGTTGGAGTGGTGCTCCATCTCCGTGATGACGATCTCGGTCTCGTGGTCCACCCGGTAGGGCTCGTCGGCCCAGCCGAGCATGTTCGCCACGAGGTTCAGCGACTCGGAGGCGTTCTTGGTGAAGATCACCTCGTCGCGGCTGGGCGCGTTGATGAACTCGGCGACCTTGTCGCGCGCACCCTCGTACAGCGCCGTGGCCTCCTCGGCGAGCACATGCACACCGCGGTGGACGTTGGCGTTGTAGCGCTCGTAGTACTCGCTCAGGGCGTCCAGTACCTGGCGCGGCTTCTGCGAGGTCGCCGCGTTGTCCAGGTAGACGAGCTTCCGGTCGTCGTGGACCAGCCGGTCCAGGACGGGGAAGTCCTTGCGGATCGCCTCGGTGTCGAGGAGGCCCGGCAGCTGTGTCACGCGGATGCGCCGCCCTTCGTGTATGCCTCGTAGCCCTCGTCCTCCAGCTTGTCGGCGAGCTCGGCACCGCCGGACTCGACGATCCGGCCGCCGGAGAAGACGTGGACGTGATCGGGCTTGATGTAGCGCAGGATGCGCGTGTAGTGCGTGATCAGCAGGGTGCCGACCTCGCCGGTCTCCCGGACGCGGTTGACGCCCTCGGAGACGATGCGAAGGGCGTCGACGTCCAGACCCGAGTCCGTCTCGTCGAGAATCGCGATCTTCGGCTTGAGCAGTTCGAGCTGGAGGATCTCGTGGCGCTTCTTCTCGCCGCCGGAGAAGCCCTCGTTGACGTTGCGCTCGGCGAAGGACTGGTCCATGTGGAGGCGCTCCATGGCCTCCTTGACCTCCTTCACCCAGGTGCGCAGCTTGGGGGCCTCGCCGCGGATGGCGGTCGCGGAGGTGCGCAGGAAGTTGGAGACCGAGACGCCGGGGACCTCCACCGGGTACTGCATCGCCAGGAAGAGGCCGGCGCGGGCACGCTCGTCGACGGACATCTCCAGGACGTTCTCGCCGTCGAGGGTGACGGTGCCGCCGGTGATCGTGTACTTCGGGTGACCCGCGAGCGAGTAGGCGAGGGTCGACTTGCCGGAGCCGTTGGGGCCCATGATGGCGTGCGTCTCGCCCTGCTTCACGGTGAGGTCGACGCCCTTGAGGATCTCCTTCGTGGCGTTGTCGGCCTCGACGGTGACGTGCAGGTCTCGGATTTCAAGCGTTGCCATGGATAGCCTCAGGACTCCGGGGTCAGGGAGACGAGCACGTCGTCCCCTTCGATCTTTACGGGGTAAACGGGGACGGGGCGGGTGGCCGGGAGGCCGGACGGCTTGCCGGTGCGCAGGTCGAAGCTGGAGCCGTGCAGCCAGCACTCGATCTGGCAGTCCTCCACCTCGCCCTCGGAGAGCGAGACGTTGGCGTGGGAGCAGATGTCGTGGATCGCGAACACCTCTCCCTCGGTGCGGACGACCGAGACCGGCGTGCCGTCGAGCTCGACCCGCTTGGGGGTGTCGTCCTCCAGCTCGCTCAGGCCGCAGGCGCGTACGAACGCTGTCGGGGCCGTCATGCGACCGAGGCCTCCAGCTCCTCGTCGATCCTGGCGAGCAGCCGCTCCTGGATGTCGGGGACACCGATCTGCTGGACCAGCTCGGCGAAGAAGCCACGGACCACCAGGCGGCGGGCCTCGTGCTCCGGGATGCCGCGGGCCATCAGGTAGAAGAGCTGCTCGTCGTCGAAACGGCCGGTGGCGGAGGCGTGGCCGGCGCCGACGATCTCGCCGGTCTCGATCTCCAGGTTCGGCACCGAGTCGACCCGCGCGCCGTCCGTGAGGACCAGGTTGCGGTTCATCTCGTAGGTGTCGGTGCCCTCGGCCTTGGCCTCGATGAGGACGTCGCCGATCCACACCGCGTGCGCCGCCTCGCCCTGCAGCGCGCCCTTGTAGACGACGTTGGACTTGCAGTGCGGGGCGTCGTGGTCGACCAGCAGGCGGTGCTCCTGGTGCTGGCCGGCGTCGGTGAAGTAGAGGCCGAGCAGCTCGGCCTCGCCGCCGGTGCCCGCGTACGAGACCCGCGGGTGCAGGCGGACGACGTCGCCGCCGAAGGTGACGACGACCGACTTGAAGGAGGCGTCCCGGCCGACCAGCGCGTTGTGCTGGGCCGCGTGCACGGCGGTGGCGTCCCAGTCCTGGACGGAGACGACGGTGAGCTTGGCACCGTCGCCGACGACGAACTCGACGTTGGCGGCGGTCACGACGTCACCGGTGTGGTCCACGACGACGACGGCCTCGGCGAAGGCACCCAGCTCGACGATCTGGTGACCGTAGGCGACCCCGCCCTGGCCCTGCACGCTGATGCGGATGGGCTCGGTGAGCACCGTGTCCTTGGGTACGGTGACCACGCCGGCCTGCTCGAAGGCCGAGTACGCCTGGGCGGCGACCCGGTCCACCGGGGTGCCGGCGCGGCCGAGCCGCGGGTCGTCACGCCCGACCAGCTCGACGACGACGCCCTCGGGGGCGTCCACGTCGATCTTCAAGCTGTCGCCGGTCGCGACCGCGGTGCCGTCGTGCAGCCCGCGCAGGCGCTCCAGCGGGGTGAACCGCCATTCCTCCTCGCGGCCGTGCGGGACCGGGAAGTCCGCGACGTCGAAGGACGGGGGCGCGCTCATGCGCGTGGCGACGGTCGACTCGGCGGCCACCGCGATGGCGCCGGCGGTGGTGGAGCCCACCGGGGAGTTCTGAGCCTCAGCCATGGCTGTCGTAGTGCTCGCTTTCTGAAAAACGTGTCGTGGTGGGTCGGGCGCCTCAGGTCAGCCGACCGCGCCTTCCATCTGCAGCTCGATCAGCCGGTTGAGCTCCAGCGCGTACTCCATCGGCAGTTCCTTCGCGATGGGCTCGACGAAGCCGCGCACGATCATGGCCATCGCCTCGAACTCGGACAGACCGCGGCTCATCAGGTAGAAGAGCTGGTCCTCGGAGACCTTGGAGACGGTCGCCTCGTGGCCCATGGACACGTCGTCCTCGCGGACGTCGACGTAGGGGTAGGTGTCCGAGCGGGAGATGGTGTCGACGAGCAGCGCGTCGCACAGCACGTTCGACTTGGATCCGGCCGCGCCCTCGCCGATCTCGACCAGACCGCGGTAGGAGGTACGGCCGCCGCCGCGCGCCACCGACTTCGAGACGATGTTGGACGACGTGTTCGGCGCCATGTGGACCATCTTGGAGCCGGCGTCCTGGTGCTGGCCCTCGCCCGCGAAGGCGATGGAGAGGGTCTCGCCCTTGGCGTGCTCGCCCATCAGGTAGACGGCCGGGTACTTCATCGTCACCTTGGAGCCGATGTTGCCGTCGATCCACTCCATGGTGGCGCCCTCGTAGGCGACGGCGCGCTTGGTGACCAGGTTGTAGACGTTGTTCGACCAGTTCTGGATGGTCGTGTAGCGGCAGCGCGCGTTCTTCTTGACGATGATCTCGACGACCGCGGAGTGCAGCGAGTCCGACTTGTAGATCGGGGCGGTGCAGCCCTCGACGTAGTGCACGTAGGCACCCTCGTCGACGATGATCAGGGTCCGCTCGAACTGGCCCATGTTCTCGGTGTTGATCCGGAAGTAGGCCTGGAGCGGGATCTCGACGTGCACGCCCTTCGGCACGTAGATGAAGGAGCCGCCCGACCACACGGCGGTGTTCAGCGAGGCGAACTTGTTGTCACCGACCGGGATGACCGTGCCGAAGTACTCCTTGAAGAGCTCCGGGTGCTCCTTGAGCGCGGTGTCGGTGTCCAGGAAGATGACGCCCTGCTCCTCCAGGTCCTCGCGGATCTGGTGGTAGACGACCTCGGACTCGTACTGGGCGGCGACACCGGCGACCAGGCGCTGCTTCTCCGCCTCCGGGATGCCCAGCTTGTCGTAGGTGTTCTTGATGTCCTCGGGCAGGTCCTCCCAGGACTCCGCCTGCTTCTCCGTGGAGCGCACGAAGTACTTGATGTTGTCGAAGTCGATCCCCGACAGGTCGGAACCCCAGTTCGGCATCGGCTTCTTCTCGAAGAGGCGCAGGCCCTTGAGGCGGAGCTTGGTCATCCACTCCGGCTCGGACTTCTTCGCGGAGATGTCCCGGACGACGTCCTCGTTGATGCCGCGCTTGGCGGAGGCGCCGGCGGTGTCGGAGTCGGCCCAGCCGTATTCGTACTTGCCCAGGCCCTCGAGTTCGGGGTGGGCAGTCTCCGTGGGGAGAGTCATGCGGGGTTCCTCCCGGCCGTGCTAGCAGATGCGTCAGTGGAAATCTTGGGGATGAACGTCGTGCAGACGCCGTCGCCGTGCGCGATGGTCGCCAGCCGCTGGACGTGCGTTCCGAGCAGCTCGGCGAAGATCTCCGTCTCCGCCTCGCACAGCTGGGGGAACTGCTCCGCGACATGGGCGACCGGGCAGTGGTGCTGGCACAGCTGCTCGCCCTTCTGCGGAGGGGGCGCGCTGCGCGCCGTGGCAGCGTACCCGTCCCGGCTCAGGGCCTTGGCCAGCGCTTCCGCGCGGTCGTCGGGGCTCACGGACTCGATCGCCGTGCGGTAGGCGTTCGCCTGTGCGGCGATCCGGGCGCGGGCGAAGGCGGCGACCGCCTCCTGCCCGCCGCCCTGCTGGGCGATCCAGCGCAGGGCGTCGGCGGCGAGGGCGTCGTACGACTGGTCGAAGGCGTCGCGGCCGCAGTCGGTGAGGGCGAAGACCTTGGCGGGCCGGCCGCGCGTCCGCGCGCCGTAGACCCGCTGTTCGCGGGGGGCCACGACGTCGTCGGCGACCAGGGCGTCCAGGTGCCGGCGTACGGCCGCCGGGGTCAGGCCCAGGCGTCCGGCCAGCTCGGTGACGGTCGACGGGCCGTGGTCCAGGATCGACCGCGCGACCCGGTTGCGCGTCGAACGCTCACCGGTCGCGAGTTCCTCCTGCGGGGTCCCCGTGGGGGTCTCCCGAGCCTCGCCGACGTTTTTCACAACGCCATTGTTGCGTAATTCCTCAGAGCCAGGCAAGCGCCGTCCGGTCCGCCCGGCGGTGCCCTGCGTCACTTAGGCTTACCTAATCCGACCTGCGCAAACGATCTTTGATCGATCATCCCCCGCCGGGTCCGGTGGCGTCCCGCCGCCCCGTCCGGAACACTCCACCGCCATGCCCACACCCCCTCCCACCGGCCCACTTGTCACGCGCGGCAGCCTCGTCGAACAGCTCCGCCGGCTCGGCGTCAGGGCCGGCGAGACCCTCCTCGCGCACACCTCGCTCCGTTCCCTCGGCTGGGTGAACGGAGGCGCCGTCACGGTCGTCGAAAGTCTTCTGGAAACACTCGGTCCGGACGGCACCCTGGTGGTCCCGGCCCAGTCCGGCGACCTCTCGGACCCGGCGCTCTGGCGCGACCCGCCGGTGCCCGAGCGGTGGTGGGCGCAGATCCGGGCCACCATGCCGGCGTACGACCCGCGGATCACGCCCACGCGCGGGGTCGGCGTGGTCCCGGAGACCGTGCGGACCTGGCCGGGCGCGCTGCGCAGCGCGCACCCGCAGACCTCCTTCGCCGCGATCGGGCGCCGGGCCGCCGACGTCGTCGACGGCCACGCCCGCGACTGCCGGCTCGGCGAGCGCAGCCCGCTGGCCCGCCTGGAGAGGCTGGACGCGCGCGTGCTGATGCTCGGCACCGGGTACGCCACCTGCACCTGCTTCCACCTGGCCGAGTACCGCGTACCGGCACCGCGCGTCCCGGTCGGCCGGCCCGCTCCCGGCGGCGGCTGGGAGGTGGTGACCGAGGTGTCGGTCACCTCCGCCGGCTTCGGCGACCTGGGCCACGACTTCGAACGCGACCGGCCCGTCGTCGTCCGCGGTCCCGTCGGCGCGGCCGAGGCGCGGCTCTTCCCGCTGCGTGAGGCGGTGGCCTATGCCGAGCGGTGGCTGCCCGTGCACCGACCCCGTGAGGAGGAGATCTAGTACCCGGCCGTCCGGGTGACGGCGGCCGTACCTAGACTCTGTCCCCATGCGAAGTGAGCCCGTGGTCCAGGTGCGGGACCTGGTGAAGCGGTACGGCACGAAAACCGCCGTGGACGGCCTCGATCTGGTCGCCCACCCGGGGGTGACCGCCGTACTCGGCCCCAACGGAGCGGGCAAGACGACGACGATCGAGACCTGCGAGGGCTACCGCAGACCGGATGCCGGCTCGGTGCGCGTCCTCGGCCTCGATCCCGTGCGCCAGTCCGCCGAGCTGCGTCCCCGGGTGGGCGTGATGCTGCAGTCCGGCGGCGTCTACTCGGGCGCCCGCGCGGACGAGATGCTGCGGCACGTGGCGAGACTGCACGCGCATCCGCTGGACGTGGACGCGCTGATCGAGCGGCTGGGCCTCGGCGGTTGCGGCCGCACCTCCTACCGGCGGCTCTCGGGCGGTCAGCAGCAGCGGCTCGCCCTCGCCATGGCCGTGGTCGGCCGCCCGGAACTGGTCTTCCTCGACGAGCCGACCGCCGGCCTCGACCCGCAGGCCCGCCGGGCCACCTGGGACCTGGTGCGGGACCTGCGCGCCGACGGCGTCTCGGTCATCCTCACCACCCACCACATGGACGAGGCCGAGCAGCTCGCCGACGACGTCGCCGTCATCGACGCGGGCCGCGTGATCGCCCAGGGCTCCCCCGAGGAGCTGTGCCGGGGCGGCGCCGAGAACACCCTGCGCTTCTCCGGCCGCCCCGGCCTCGACGTGGGCTCGCTCCTCAAGGCGCTCCCGACCGACTCCTCGGCGGCCGAGCTGACCCCGGGGTCCTACCGGGTCATGGGCAAGGTCGACCCCCAGCTGCTGGCCACGGTGACCTCGTGGTGCGCCCAGCACGGGGTGATGCCGGACCGCATCTCGGTGGAACGGCACACGCTGGAGGACGTCTTCCTGGAGCTGACCGGCAAGGAGCTGCGCTCATGACCACCGCGACGGGCACCTACACCCCGAAGCCGGGTGCCGCCCCGCTGCCCCGCATGATCGCGGCGCAGGCGGCCCTGGAGACCAGGATGCTGCTCCGCAACGGCGAGCAGCTGCTGCTCACGGTCGTGATCCCGACCCTGCTCCTCGTCCTGTTCAGCACGGTGGACATCGTGGACACGGGCAGCGGCAGGTCGGTCGACTTCCTGGCCCCCGGCGTCCTCGCCCTCGCGGTCATGTCCACGGCCTTCACCGGCCAGGCGATCGCGACCGGCTTCGAGCGCCGCTACGGCGTCCTGAAGCGGCTCGCCTCCTCGCCGCTGCCCCGCTGGGGCCTGATGACGGCGAAGACGGCGTCGGTCCTGGTCACCGAGATCCTCCAGGTGATCCTGCTGACCGCGATCGCGCTGGCCCTCGGCTGGTCCCCGCACGGCAACCCGCTCGCCGTCCTGCTCCTGCTGGCCCTCGGCACGGCCGCGTTCTCCGGCCTCGGCCTGCTGATGGCGGGCACCCTCAAGGCGGAGGCGACGCTCGCCGCCGCCAACCTGGTGTTCCTGCTGCTGCTCGTGGGCGGCGGGGTCATCGTCCCGCTGGACCGGTTCGGCGGCGCCCAGGGGGTGCTCTCCCTGCTGCCCATCTCGGCCCTCTCGGGCGGCCTGCGGGACGTCCTCGCCGACGGCGCGGGAACGCCGTGGCGGGACCTGGCGGTCCTCGCGGTGTGGGCGGTGCTGGGGCTGGGTGCGGCGGGGCGGTTCTTCCGCTGGGAGTAGGCCGCGGGCCGCGGCCCACCGGTGTCCGGCCCGTCCCCGAGAGGCCGGATCCGGCACGGCACGGACGCCCGAGCACCGACCCAAGTGAATTCATGCACAAGCGTCCCCCTACGATGGGGAGCGTGCCAAAGCTGACCCCCGCCGACGCCGTCGCGGCCGTGCGCAACCCGCTCGCCTTCATCGCCGACCGCTGGACGCCGGATCCCCGGACCGTCCGGCGCGCCGCCCTCGCCGCTCTCGTGATGTCGGTGGTCATCGTGGTCACCGGAGGCGCGGTGCGGCTCACCGGGTCCGGCCTCGGCTGCCCGACCTGGCCCGAGTGCACCGACGGCTCGCTGACCCCGACGAACGCGCTGAGCTACCACAGCGCCATCGAGTTCACGAACCGCATGCTGACCTACGTGCTGTGCGCGGCGGTCGGCTGGGCGATCATCGCCGCCCGCTCCGAGAAGCCGCACCGGCGCAGCCTGACCCGGCTGGGGTGGGCGCAGTTCTGGATCGTGATGGGCAACGCGATCCTCGGCGGCATCGTGGTGCTGGTCGGCCTGAACCCGTACACCGTCGCCGCGCACTTCCTGCTGGCGACGGCCCTGATCACCGTCGCCGCCGTGATGTGGCAGCGCACCCGTGAGGGGGACGGCCGGCCGCGGCTGCTGGTCGGCAAGGCCGTGCAGCAGCTGGTGTGGGCCCTGGTCGCGGTGTCGTCGCTGCTCATCGCCGCGGGCACGGTGGTGACCGGCGCCGGACCGCACCCGGGTGACTCCGGCGAGGTGGAACGCATCGACGTCAGCTGGTCGGGCGTCGCCGAGCTGCACGCGGTGTTCGCCTGGATCGTGGTGTCGCTGACCTTCGCGCTGTGGTTCTTCCTCAAGGGCGTCGGCGCTCCCCAGGGCCCCCGTGACCGCGTCCGGGACCTGTTCCTGATCCTGCTCGGTCAGGGCGTGATCGGATACGTCCAGTACTTCACGCACCTGCCCACCGTGCTGGTGGGGCTCCACATGTTCGGCTCCTGCCTGGTGTGGATCGGCGTGCTGCGCGTGCTGCTCTCGCTGCGCGAGCGCGCCGAGGTGAGCGCCGACGTGCCGGTTCAGTCGTACGACGCCGTGAGCGCGTCGATCGCCGGACCCAAGTAGGCGCGGGTCAGCCGGGCCCTGCGGGCCGTCCACTCCTCGGTGCGCGGCCGGGGCCCGGCGTAGCGGCGGGCGCGGATGTCCTCGACGACCTCGACGGGCGCCCCGAGTCCGGGGAGCAGGTCCAGCGCCTCGCGTTTGGAGATCAGCCGTCCCTCGCGCACGGTGACGGTCGCCCGGGCGAAGGTGATCATGCCCAGGTCGACCCAGACGTCCCTGGTCCACAGCCGGGCGTCGGCGAGGGCCGGCCGGTAGAAGTCCCGCTGGTCGCGGACGACGTGGTCGCGCAGCTCCCGGTCCGCGACCGGAGGCAGCAGCTCCGCGGGCGGCCGCCCGTGCAGCACCCGCCCGAAGGCATGCAGCTCGCGCCGGGTCACCGGGCTGACCGGCCGCATGAACAACTGCTGGTGCGCCCAGGTCAGATGGCGGCGGGCGGTGTCGTGCACGGTGTCCGGGGCCAGGTAGGTGCAGTGCAGCCCGGCGGCCGGCTGCAGCGCGCGCAGCCGGGCGTGGGCCACGGCCACCCGCCACACGACGGCCGGGGTCACGGGGCCCGGCAGCACCGCGATCAGGTCGAGGTCGCTGCGGCCCTCCTGGTAGTCGCCGGCGGCGAGCGAACCGTGCGCCCAGACGGCGACCGGATCCAGCGCCGTCAGCTCGCCGGTGAAGCGGGCCAGCAGGGTCTCGGTGTCCATGCGCCCAGTCTGTACGGTCACCCCAGCCCGTACACCCGTCTCGCGTTTCCCGCCGCGATCAGCCCGGCCACCCGCTGCGCGTCGGCCGGTGACCAGGCGTCGTCGGCGACCCAGCCGCCGAGCACCCGGGCGAGGGACTCGCGGAAGAGGCAGGCGCCGACCACGTGCAGCTCGGGCAGGCCGTGGGCGCCGCTGGAGAAGAGGATCTTGCCGAAGGGGGCCAGTTCCAGGATCTCCGCGAGGATCGTCGCGGCGCGGGCGCCGGTGCGCACCAGGGCCGCGCCCGAGTCGGCGTACACGTGCGGGAAGACGCCGGCGAGGTGGGCGGCGTGGCGGTGGTACGGGTAGCCGTGCAGCAGGATCAGGTCGGTGCCGAGGCCGGCGGTGGCGCGCACGAAGTCGGTCAGCAGGACCGGGTCGGTGCGGTCGATCCGGGTGCCGGGCTCGCCGAGGCCCGCGTGCAGCTGGAGCGGCAGGCCGGAGGCGACGGCGATCCACAGCAGGTGCCGCAGCAGCACCGGGTCCGACAGCTCGCCGCCGACCCGGCGGCCCGCCAGCCAGCGGCCCGCCGCGCCGCGCACCTCACCGGGTCCCGGCGGTTCGGGCGCGAGGGCCAGGCCGTGCCGGAGTCCGGCGACGGAGGTGAAGGCGACCGCGGTAGCCGCGGCGCCGTGCACCGACTCGGCGAGGTTGGCGAGGAACGACTCGACGGTGCCCGAGGTGTCGGCGACCTGTTCGGCCAGGAGTTCCAGCCGGACGATCTCGCGTGCCTCGGCGTCACCGGTGGAGGCCATCTCGGTGGTGCCGGTGAGGTCGCCGGGCAGGCCGGTGTCGACGAGGTAGGTGGTGATGCCGCTGCCGCGCAGCAGCCGGCGGCCCGCCTCCAGGACGCCGAGTTCGCGGCGCCGGGCCAGGTAGCGGGCGGGCGGGCAGTGCGGTTCCAGGCCGAGGAGCGGGGGGCACCAGCGTCGTACGGCGAAACCGGTCTGGGTGTCGAAGAGGGTGGTGCCGGGGGCCGGGGGGCCTTCGGTGCGGGCGAGCTGGGCCTCGAAGGTGCCGAGGCCCAGTTCCGTACGGAGGACGCCGTGGCAGTACTGGTCCACCAAGGACGGCGTTTCGATCATCCGGGCTCCCCGTGGACGACGGTTGCTTGACCGTCTTAACGGGGGAACGGGGACGGAGGTCGCGGTCCGGGCACGGGTAGCGGCCGATCGGAGGCCGCGGGCCGCGCCTCGCCGCCCGCGCCGCCCCCCGTGCCCGGCGAGGGGCCGCTGTTCAGCCGCCGATCTGGATGCCGGCCATGCGCTTCCATTCGTACGACCCGGTCGTCACCTTCGCCGCGAACTCGCCGTCGAAGGACTCGTGGACCGTGATGCCGGACTTCGCCACCGCCTGCTCGGCGATCTCGTAGGTCGGGGCCACCAGGTCGCCCCAGCCGCCGTCCTCGCCGACGAGGACGATGCGGGCGCCGCGTTCGCCGATGTAGGCCACCTGGCCCTCGGCGCCGCCGTGGGCCTTGGCGAAGGCGCCGATCTGCTTCGCGAGGCGCGCGGCCCGGCGCTCGGCCTTCTGGTCCACCTCAACCTGCTGCGTGTCTGCCATGGACAGGATGCTACTCACCAGTAGATCGACTGGCGAGGGCAGGGCGGTGTGAGCTGTGTCAGCGCAGGAAGGGATCGACGGCCACGGCCACGAACAGCAGCGACACGTAGGTGATGGACCAGTGGAACAGGCGCATCTCCTTGAGCTTGCCGCCCGTCGCCCCGGACTTCGCGCGGTTCTGGAGCGCGTGCGCCTCCCAGAGCCACCAGCCGCCCGCCGCCAGCGCGACCGCCGTGTAGAACCAGCCCGTGTAGCCGAGCGGGGTCAGCAGGAGCGAGACCACGACCATCACCCAGCTGTAGATGACGATCTGCTTGGCGACCACCTTGTTGGAGGCGATGACCGGGAGCATGGGCACGCCCACGCGCGCGTAGTCCTCCTTCACCTTCATGGACAGCGGCCAGTAGTGCGGCGGCGTCCAGAAGAAGATGACGAGGAAGAGGATGAGCGGCGCCCAGGACAGCGAGTCCGTCACGGCCGACCAGCCGATCAGCACCGGCATGCAGCCGGCGATGCCGCCCCAGACGATGTTCTGCGAGGTACGGCGCTTGAGGATCATCGTGTAGACGACGACGTAGAAGAGCAGCGCTCCGAGTGACAGCCAGGCGCTCAGCCAGTTGACGGTGAGACCGAACAACAGGGTGGAGACGACCGCCAGGCTGATGCCGAAGACCAGGCACTCGCGCGGGCTGACCATGCCGGTCACCAGGGGCCGCTGCGAGGTGCGGTCCATCAGCGCGTCGATGTCCCGGTCGATGTACATGTTGAGCGCGTTGGCTCCGCCCGCGGAGAGATAACCGCCGACGCAGGTGAGCAGGACAAGCGTCATGTCGGGTACACCCCGCTGCGCCAGGAACATCACCGGAACGGTGGTGATCAGCAGCAGCTCGATGATCCGCGGCTTGGTCAGCGCCACGAAAGCCTTCACACGGGCGCCGGTCGGCGGCCGGTGACTCGGGCTCTCGCTCGCACCGAGTACCCCGGCTGGACGGGATTCGACGGCCGTCACGCACACCCCTGACAGAGACTCCCAGCGAGCCCAGCCGTGTGAACTCACGGTAAAGGCTCGCGCGTACCACGCCACTTTAGACGTTGCCCATACCCCGACCTTCGCGGGGGTGGGGTCGTGTTGGCGGGCGTCTCGGAAGAGGGGCGGGGTGACTCGATTGAGCAGTCAGATGAGCGGTTCCGTATTCATGTGCCGAATGCCTTCCCGGCCAGTCGGGAGGCGGATCCCCGCAAGGCCCGGCAGTCTGGAAACACTCGAAAAAACGCACGTCCTCACGGGGGTAGGCTCGACAGCGGCCGGTGGGCACCCAGTGCACCGGCAGCCGGTGCGGGCATGTGCCCGTGGACCGGTAACCGAACATGTGGAGAGGAGCCCTGACCCAGGGTGAGCACCAAGCCGACCACCACAGACCTCGACTGGACCGAGCTGGACCAGCGGGCCGTAGACACCGCCCGCGTCCTGGCCGCCGACGCCGTACAGAAAGTCGGCAACGGCCATCCGGGTACGGCGATGAGCCTGGCGCCGGCCGCCTACACCCTCTTCCAGAAGGTGATGCGGCACGACCCGTCCGACCCCGACTGGGTGGGCCGCGACCGTTTCGTGCTGTCCGCCGGTCACTCGTCGCTGACCCTCTACACGCAGCTCTACCTGGCCGGCTTCGGTCTGGAGCTGGAGGACCTGGAGGCCTTCCGCACCTGGGGCTCGAAGACGCCGGGCCACCCGGAGTACGGCCACACCAAGGGCGTGGAGACGACCACGGGACCGCTCGGCCAGGGTGTCGCCAACGCGGTGGGCATGGCCATGGCCTCCCGCTACGAGCGCGGTCTGTTCGACCCGGACGCGCCGCAGGGCGAATCCCCCTTCGACCACTTCGTCTACTGCATCGCCGGTGACGGCTGCCTCCAGGAGGGCATCTCCGCCGAGGCCTCCTCGATGGCCGGCCACCAGAAGCTCGGCAACCTGGTCCTGCTGTGGGACGACAACCACATCTCGATCGAGGGCGACACCGAGACGGCCGTCTCCGAGGACACCGTCAAGCGGTTCGAGGCCTACGGCTGGCACGTCCAGCGCGTCGCCCCGAAGCCGGACGGCGACCTGGACCCGCACGCCATCTACAACGCGATCGAGGCCGCGAAGAAGGTGACGGACAAGCCGTCCTTCATCGCGATGCGCTCGATCATCGCCTGGCCCGCCCCGCACGCGCAGAACACCGAGGCCGCCCACGGCTCGGCGCTCGGCGAGGACGAGGTCGCGGCCACCAAGCGCGTCCTCGGCTTCGACCCGGAGAAGCACTTCGACGTCGCCGAGGAGGTCATCGCCCACACCCGGCAGGCCGGGGAGCGCGGCGCGGCGGCGAAGGCCGAGTGGGAGAAGTCGTTCCAGCAGTGGCGTGACAACAACCCCGAGCGGGCCGCGGACTTCGACCGGATCGCCGCGGGCGAGCTGCCCACGGGCTGGGAGGAGAAGATCCCGGTCTTCGAGCCCGGCAAGGGCGTCGCCACCCGCGCCGCCTCCGGCAAGGTCCTGCAGGCCCTCGGCGCCGTCATCCCCGAGCTGTGGGGCGGCTCCGCCGACCTCGCCGGGTCGAACAACACGACCATCGACAAGGACAGCTCGTTCCTGCCGGCGGACAACCCGCTGCCGGGTGCGAACCCCTACGGCCGCACCATCCACTTCGGTATCCGCGAGCACTCCATGGCCGCGGAGATGAACGGCATCACCCTGCACGGCAACACCCGTGTCTACGGCGGTACGTTCCTCGTCTTCTCCGACTACATGCGCAACTCCGTGCGGCTGTCGGCGCTGATGCACCTGCCGGTGACGTACGTGTGGACGCACGACTCCATCGGTCTCGGCGAGGACGGCCCCACCCACCAGCCGGTCGAGCACCTGGCCTCGCTGCGCGCCATCCCCGGCCTGAACGTGGTCCGCCCGGCCGACGCCAACGAGACGGCGATCGCCTGGCGCCAGATCCTCAAGCGCTACACCAAGGAGTTCGGCAAGGGCGCCCCGCACGGCCTCGCGCTGACCCGCCAGGGCGTGCCGGTGTACGAGTCCAACGAGGACACCGCCAAGGGCGGTTACGTCCTCTTCGAGGCGTCGAACGGGACGCCCGAGGTCATCCTGATCGCCACCGGTTCCGAGGTGCACGTCGCCGTCGAGGCGCGCGAGCAGCTGGAGGCCGACGGCGTGCCCACCCGGGTCGTCTCCATGCCGTGCGTGGAGTGGTTCGAGGAGCAGGACCAGGGGTACCGGGACAGCGTCCTGCCGCCGTCGGTCCGGGCGCGGGTGTCGGTCGAGGCGGGCATCGGCCTCACCTGGCACAAGTACGTCGGGGACGCCGGCCGCATCGTTTCCCTGGAGCACTTCGGTGCTTCCGCCGACGGCAAGGTGCTCTTCCGGGAGTTCGGCTTCACTGCCGAGAACGTGGCCGCCAAGGCCCGGGAATCCCTCGCCGCCGCGCAGCGCTGACGCTCACATACGACACGTAGGAGATGTAATTCCATGACAGACGCACTCAAGCGCCTCTCCGAGGAGGGCGTCGCGATCTGGCTGGACGACCTGTCGCGCAAGCGGATCACGTCCGGCAACCTCGCCGAGCTGATCGACCAGCAGCACGTCGTGGGCGTCACCACCAACCCGACGATCTTCCAGAAGGCGATCTCGTCCGGTGACGGCTACGAGCAGCAGATCTCGGACCTCGCGGCCCGCAAGGTCACCGTCGAAGAGGCCATCCGCATGATCACCACGGCGGACGTCCGCGACGCCGCCGACATCCTGCGCCCGGTGTTCGACGCGACCGACGGCCAGGACGGCCGGGTGTCGATCGAGGTCGACCCGCGCCTCGCCCACAACACCAAGGCGACCGTCGCCGAGGCCAAGCAGCTGGCCTGGCTGGTGGACCGCCCCAACACGCTCATCAAGATCCCGGCCACCGAGGCGGGTCTGCCGGCGATCGCCGAGGTCATCGGCCTGGGCATCAGCGTCAACGTCACGCTGATCTTCTCGCTGGAGCGCTACCGCAAGGTCATGGACGCGTACCTGACCGGCCTGGAGAAGGCCAAGGAGCGCGGCCTGGACCTCTCGCTGATCCGTTCGGTGGCGTCGTTCTTCGTGTCCCGCGTGGACACCGAGATCGACAAGCGCCTGAACGACCTGGGCACCGACGAGGCCAAGGCGCTGCGCGGCAAGGCCGCCGTCGCCAACGCCCGGCTCGCCTACCAGGCGTACGAGGAGGTCTTCTCCTCCGACCGCTGGCAGGCCCTGGAGAACGCGGGCGCCCGCAAGCAGCGCCCGCTGTGGGCCTCCACCGGCGTGAAGGACCCGTCGTACCGGGACACCATGTACGTCGACGACCTGGTCGCGCCGAACACGGTCAACACCATGCCGGAGGCCACCCTCCTCGCGGTCGAGGACCACGGCCACATCACCGGCGACACGATCACCGGCACCTACGAGCAGGCCCGCGCCGACCTCGACGCCGTCGAGCGGCTGGGCATCTCGTACGACGACGTGGTCCAGGTTCTGGAGGACGAGGGCGTCGAGAAGTTCGAGGCCTCCTGGAACGACCTGCTCAAGTCGACCCAGGCGGAGCTGGAGCGCCTGGCCCCCTCGGAGGGCTAAATTGTCGAGCAGCAACCCGCTGCGTGACCCCGCAGACCGACGGCTCCCGCGCATCGCGGGACCGTCGGGTCTGGTGATCTTCGGCGTCACGGGCGACCTCTCCCGCAAGAAGCTCATGCCCGCGGTCTACGACCTCGCCAACCGGGGTCTGCTGCCGCCGGGCTTCTCCCTGGTCGGCTTCGCCCGCCGCGAGTGGGCCAACGAGGACTTCGCCGCCGAGGTCCACGACGCCGTCAAGGAACACGCCCGCACGCCGTTCCGCGAGGAGGTCTGGCAGCAGCTCATCCAGGGGATGCGCTTCGTCCAGGGCACCTTCGACGACGACGACGCCTTCGAGCGGCTCCGCTCCACCATCGAGGAGCTGGACAAGGCGCAGGGCACGGGCGGCAACTTCGCCTTCTACCTGTCCGTCCCGCCGCGCTCCTTCCCGGTGGTCATCCAGCAGCTGAAGAAGCACGGGCTGGCGGACCAGAGCGGCGGCTCCTGGCGGCGCGCGGTCATCGAGAAGCCCTTCGGCCACGACCTGAAGTCGGCCGAGGAGCTGAACAAGGTCGTGCACGAGGTGTTCGAACCGGACCAGGTGTTCCGGATCGACCACTACCTCGGCAAGGAGACCGTCCAGAACATCCTGGCGCTGCGCTTCGCCAACACCATGTTCGAGCCGATCTGGAACCGGTCCTTCGTGGACCACGTGCAGATCACCATGGCCGAGGACATCGGCATCGGCGGCCGGGCCGGCTATTACGACGGCATCGGCGCCGCCCGTGACGTCATCCAGAACCACCTGCTCCAGCTGATGGCCCTGACCGCGATGGAGGAGCCCGCCTCCTTCGACGCGGACGCGCTGGCCGCCGAGAAGGAGAAGGTGCTCGGCGCGGTACGGCTGCCGGACGACCTGGGCAAGCACACCGTGCGCGGCCAGTACGCGGCCGGCTGGCAGGGCGGCGAGAAGGTCATCGGCTACCTCGAAGAGGAGGGCATCGACCCGAGGTCGAAGACCGACACCTACGCCGCCGTCCGGGTCGAGATCGACAACCGCCGCTGGGCGGGCGTCCCCTTCTACCTGCGCACCGGCAAGCGGCTCGGCCGCCGCGTCACCGAGATCGCGGTGGTTTTCCAGCGCGCTCCGCACTCTCCGTTCGACCACACCGCCACCGAGGAGCTCGGGCAGAACGCGATCGTCATCCGCGTCCAGCCCGACGAGGGCATCACGGTGCGCTTCGGCTCCAAGGTGCCGGGCACGTCGATGGAGATCCGGGACGTGTCGATGGACTTCGCCTACGGCGAGTCGTTCACCGAGTCCTCCCCCGAGGCCTACGAGCGGCTGATCCTGGACGTGCTGCTGGGCGACGCCAACCTCTTCCCGCGCACGGAGGAGGTCGAGCTGTCCTGGAAGATCCTCGACCCGATCGAGGACTACTGGGACCAGCACGGCAGGCCCGCACAGTACAAGTCGGGCACCTGGGGTCCCGTCGAGGCCGACGAGATGCTCGCACGAGACGGACGGAGCTGGCGCCGGCCATGAAGATAGACCTCACGGACACCACGGCCGGCAAGGTCAACAAGGCGCTGGTGCAGGGCCGCCGGTCCATCGGCACGCCCGCCGTGGGCATGGTGCTCACCCTCGTCATCGTCACCGACGAGGAGAACGCCTACGACGCCCTCAAGGCCGCCGAGGAAGCCTCGCACGAGCACCCCTCGCGCACCCTGGTCGTCATCAAGCGGGTCTCCCGCTCCCCCCGCGACCGTACGGCGTCCCGCCTGGACGCCGAGGTCCGGGTGGGCGCGGACGCGGGCTCCGGCGAGACGGTGCTGCTGCGGCTGCACGGCGAGGTCGTCGACCACGCCGACTCGGTCGTCCTGCCGCTGCTGCTGCCGGACGCGCCGGTCGTCGTCTGGTGGCCGGTCAACGCCCCGCTCGACCCGGCGCAGGACCCGCTGGGCGCTCTCGCCCAGCGCCGGGTCACCGACACCTACTCCTCCGAGGAGCCCGTGCGGGAGCTGTCCGCCCGCGCGGAGACGTACACGCCCGGCGACACGGACCTGTCCTGGACCCGGATCACGCCCTGGCGCTCCATGCTGGCGGCGGCCCTGGACCAGGTGGTCTGCGAGGTCAAGGCCGTCGAGGTGGAGGGCGAGGAGTTCAACCCGAGCTGCGAGCTGCTGGCGATGTGGCTCGCGGACCGGCTGGACGTCCCGGTCAGGCGCTCCCTGTCGTCCGGCCCGGGTCTGACCGCGGTCCGGATGGCGACCAGCCATGGCGCGATCGCGCTGGACCGGGCGGACGGATCCCTCGCCACCCTGTCCATCGAGGGCCAGCCGGACCGGGCGGTGGCGCTGAAGCGGCGGGAGACGGCCGAGCTGATCGCCGAGGAACTGCGGCGGCTCGACCCGGACGACACGTACGCGTCGGCGCTGCGCTTCGGCGTGGACCGGCTGAACGCGTCGACGGCGCCCGAGGTCCCCGCCCCCGCGGCTCGGGCCCCGCGGGCCCAGGCCTCCGAGGACCCGGCGGCGAAGGACGGTGCGGCCGAGACGCCGGCCAAAGGAGAACCGGACACCCGGCAGGCAGCGGCCCCCGAAGCCGCTGCCGAGGCTCCCACGACAGAAGCGGCGCCCCAGGAACGGCCGCCGCTGACGAAGAGGGCGAAGGCGACATGAGCACTCCCCAGCTGGTCGTGCATCACGACAAGGAGCTGATGGCGCAGGCCGCCGCGGCCCGCCTGATCACGAAGATCGTGGACGCCCAGGCCTCCCGGGGCGAGGCGTCCGTGGTCCTCACGGGCGGCCGCAACGGCAACGGGCTGCTCGCGGCCCTGGCCGCGGCTCCGGCCCGGGACGCCGTCGACTGGGGCCGGCTCGACCTGTGGTGGGGTGACGAACGCTTCCTGCCCACGGGCGACCCGGAGCGCAACGACACCCAGGCCCGCGAGGCCCTGCTCGACCGGGTCCCGGTGGACCCGAAGCGCGTGCACGCCATGCCCGCGACGGACGGCCCCTGGGGCACCGACGTGGACGCGGCGGCCGAAGCCTACGCGGCGGAACTGGCCCGCGCGGCCGGTCCCGAGAACCACGGTTCGGTGCCCACCTTCGACGTCCTGATGCTGGGCGTCGGCCCGGACACCCACGTGGCCTCGCTCTTCCCGGAGCTGCCCGCGGTCCGGGAGACGGAACGCACCGTGGTGGGCGTGCACGGCGCCCCCAAGCCGCCGCCGACCCGCGTCTCCCTCACCCTGCCCGCCATCCGCTCGGCCCGTGAGGTCTGGCTGCTGGCGGCGGGCGAGGACAAGGCCGAGGCCGTCGCCATCGCCCTGTCGGGGGCCGGCGAGATCCAGGCCCCGGCGGCGGGTGCCCGGGGGCGCAGCCGCACCCTGTGGCTCCTGGACGCGGCGGCCGCCGCCCAGCTGCCCCGCGCGCTGTACCCGCCGGCTTCGCCGTGACACAGCGGTGAACCGGACCACATGAGGAAGCCCGCACGGCCCTGTGGCCGTACGGGCTTCCTCATGTGCGCGTCTAACGCCCGCGCAGCTCGCGGTACTTGGCGACCAGGGCCGTGGTCGACGGGTCCAGGCCTGGCACCTCGGCGCCCTCCGTCAGGGCCGGTTCCACGCGCTTGGCGAGGACCTTGCCGAGTTCCACGCCCCACTGGTCGAAGGAGTCGATGTTCCAGACGGCGCCCTGCGTGAACACCTTGTGCTCGTACAGCGCGATGAGCTGGCCGAGGACCGACGGGGTCAGCTCCCGGGCCAGGATCGTGGTGGTCGGCCGGTTGCCCTGGAACGTCTTGTGCGGGACGAGTTCCTCCGGGACGCCCTCCGC